>JAMPXR010000349.1 GCA_023701085.1 Ramlibacter sp.
ATCTTGCCGTCGCGGTCGGCCATGGATTGGGGTGCGATCATGAGGCTTCCTTTTTCGATCGGGGAAAACGTCGAATTTTAATCTTCCCGGCTCCAGCGATCCCGGGTGGCGATGATGCCGTCCACCTTGGTGCCGGGCAGGCGCGGCCGACCGGGCTCGGCCGCGGGCAGCGGTGCGGTTTCGCGCAGCGAATCCAGGCAGCGGCGGGTCAGGTCGTGGTAGGCGCGCGTGCCTTCTTCATACCACGGGAGTTCTTCGTCCCGCAGGGTGCGCACGAGGCGCGCCGGGATTCCGGCCACCATGGTGCGGGGTGCGACGCTCTTGCCGACAGCGACGAAGGCGCAGGCAGCGACGACGGACTGCTCGCCGATCTCGGCATCGTCCATCACCACGGCATTGATTCCGACCAGCGCGCCGCGGCGCACCACGCAGCTGTGGAGCACGGCGCCGTGGCCGATGTGGCCGTTTTCCTCCACCACGGTGTCCTGCTTGGGATAACCGTGGACGATGCACGAGTCCTGCACGTTGGCTCCGGGGCCCAGCACGATGCGGCCGAAATCGCCGCGCAGGCTGGCGCAGGGCCCGACATAGCAGCGCGGGCCGACGATCACGTCGCCGATCAGCACCGCGGTGGGGTGGACGAAGGCAGTGGGATCGACCACGGGCACGACGCCGTCGATCGAGTAACAAGGCATCCGGATGTCTCCTCTGCTGCGTGGCCGCAGTTGCGCAAGGATTATGCCCGCCGCCCCCGGCGCCGCGCGGCCGGCAGGGGCATCCGCGCCGCGCCTGCCGCCAGGCCGTATAGTCGGATGCAGGAGACACGATCGATGGACGAAACGAAGGACCAGACCCCCGGCCCCGCCACCCTCGCGCCCACGGCGCTGATCGACAGCGACCACCCGGCGGTGGTCGAACTCGCGCGCCGCGCCACTGGTGCAGACCCGCGCGCACGCGCCATTTCGCTCTATTACCTGGTGCGCGACGGCTTTCGCTACGACCCGTACCGCATCGACCTGAGCGCGGCCGGCCTGCGCGCCAGCCGCGTCATCGAAAACGGTTACGGCTGGTGCGTGCCCAAAGCGGCGCTGCTCGCGGCGGCCGCGCGGGCCGCGGGCATTCCCGCGCGCGTGGGCTACGCGGACGTGCGCAACCACCTGTCGACCGAGCGCATGCGCGCGGTGGCGCAGACCGACCTGTACATCTGGCACGGCTACACCGAGTTGTGGCTGGACGATGAATGGGTGAAGGCCACCCCGGCGTTCAACCTGTCGCTGTGCGAACGCTTCGGCATCCTGCCGCTGGATTGGGACGGACGCCACGATTCGCTGTACCACCCGTACGACCGGGAAGGCCGGCTGCACATGGAATACGTCAACCAGCGCGGCACCTTCGACGACGTGCCGGCGGCGCAGATCGGCGCCGAATTCGCGGCGATGTACCCGCGCTGGGTGGAAAGCGCGGCGCCCGACGCGGACTTCGAGCAGGACGCGGCGCGCGAGCGCGGGTAAGGGGAGCGCGCGTTCCCGCGTCGCCGCCCGGTCGGGCGAGGTCCGCTCAGGCGCCGTCCGTCGGGGCGGGCGGCCGCGCCAGCGTCCACTTCACCAGCCGCCCCTTCGCGAATTCGCAGGTGACGCTGGAGGCGCCGCCGTCGGTCCAGCGATAGATCTCGGGCTGCTCGCTCTCGGCCGAGAGCTGCTCGCCGAGCGCGCCGGTCATTGCCAGCACGTGCAGCAGGTTGACCCCTGGTTTGAGCTTGGCATTGAGCATGACCGCGCTGGCCACGTAACCCATTGGGCGCTGGGACGCGCGGCGCAGCACGTGCGTGACCCGCGTGAAATGCAGCAGCAGCCACATCACGATGCCACCCACCGCGATGGCGACGCCGCCCCAGCCGTAGAGATGCCAGGCCGAGGCGACCAGCACCACGCCCAGGAGCGGCATCAGGATCTGTTGTAGCGTCACGCCTTCATTTTCTCCCACGCGTCCTAGCCCAGCCCGCGCACGATTTCCAGCGCTTCCTCGATGCGATCGACCGCGTGGATCGCCAGCCCTTCGAGCTCGCGGCTGCCCTTCTTCGGCGCGTTGGCACGCGGCACCACCGCCACGGAAAATCCGAGCTTGGCCGCTTCGCGCAATCGCTCCTGGCCGCGCGGCGCGGGGCGCACTTCACCGGCCAGCCCGACCTCGCCGAAAGCGATGAAGCCCTTGGGCAGCGGCCGGCCGCGCAGGCTGGACGTGATCGCCAGCATCACCGCCAGATCCGCCGCCGGCTCGCCGATACGCACCCCGCCCACCGCGTTGACGAACACGTCCTGGTCCAGACAGGCCACGCCCGCGTGCCGATGCAGCACCGCCAGCAGCATGGCGAGGCGGTCGCGGTCCAGGCCGACCGAGAGGCGCCGCGGGCTGGCGCCGCCGCTGTCCACCAGCGCCTGGATTTCCACCAGCATGGGGCGCGTGCCCTCCAGCGTGACCAGCACGCAGCTGCCCGGCACCGGCTCGCTGTGCTGCGACAGGAAGATGGCGCTCGGGTTGGCCACGCCCTTCAGGCCCTTCTCGGTCATCGCGAACACGCCGATCTCGTTGACGGCGCCGAACCGGTTCTTCACGGCCCGCACCAGCCGGAAGCTCGAGTGGGTGTCGCCTTCGA
The DNA here is from genome assembly GCA_023701085.1 of Ramlibacter sp. Taxonomy (GTDB): domain Bacteria; phylum Pseudomonadota; class Gammaproteobacteria; order Burkholderiales; family Burkholderiaceae_C; genus Ramlibacter. The sequence goes on from JAMPXR010000349.1 coordinate 2,654, forward strand.
AGTACAGCACCGTGTCCACCATGTGTTCCAGCACGCGCGGCCCGGCCAGCGCGCCCTCCTTGGTGACGTGCCCCACCAGCACGATGGCGGCGGCGCCGGCCTTGGCGGCGCGGGTGAGGTGGGCCGCGCACTCGCGCACCTGGGCGACCGAACCCGGCGCCGAGGTCAGCTGCTCCGAGTACACGGTCTGGATCGAGTCGATCACGGCCACTGCCGGCTGCACCGACGCGATGGCCGCGAGGATCTTCTCGAGCTGGATTTCCGCCAGCACCAGGACCCGCGAGTGGTCCAGGCCCAGCCGGCGCGAGCGCAGCGCCACCTGCGCGCCGCTTTCCTCGCCGGTCACGTACAGCGTGGGCACGGCGCGCCGCTGCAGCCCGTCCAGCGCCTGCAGCAGCAGCGTGGACTTGCCGATGCCCGGGTCGCCGCCGATCAGCACGACGCCGCCCTCCACGATGCCGCCGCCCAGCACACGGTCGAGCTCGGCGATGCCCGTGGGCGTGCGCTCGATCTCGCGGGCCTCGATATCGGCCAGGGCCGCGACTTCAGACGGCGTGGCCAGGGACGCGAAGCGGTTGCGCGCCGGCCCGGGCGCCTCCACCACGCTTTCGATCAGCGTGTTCCAGGCTTCGCAATGAGGACATTTGCCCAGCCAGCGCGTGCTGGCGCCGCCGCATTCCGTGCAAACAAAGCTGGTTTTTTCCTTGGCCATGGCGGGCCGACTATAGCCGCCCCGCGCGCCGATGGAAGAGCTGCGCGGCGGCGGGAGCGGCTAACATTTGCTCCGGCTGCGCCCCGGGGAATGGACGCGCGGCCCCCGCACGAAAGGACTGCCCAATGACCTCCACGAAACTGACCGCGGCCGTCGCGCAGACCTCGTCCGTCCTGCTGGATACGCCTGCGACCGTCGAGCGCGCGCTCGCGCTGATGGGCGAAGCCGCGAAAGCCGGGGTACGGCTGCTGGTGTTCCCGGAGGCGTTCGTGGGCGGCTACCCCAAGGGCGCCGATTTCCACATCTACCTGGGCGCCCGCACGCCACAGGGCCGGGCCGAGTTCAAGCGCTACTTCGACGCCGCCGTCAGCGTGGACGGCCCCGAGGTCTCGCAGCTCGCCAAGGCCGCCGCGCGGCATGGGATGTATGTCGTGCTGGGCATCATCGAGCGCGACGGCGGCACGCTCTATTGCACCGCGGTCTACCTGGGCCC
>JAMPXR010000350.1 GCA_023701085.1 Ramlibacter sp.
AAGGTCATGGCGACCTGGCCCTTGCCTTCGCGCTTCTTGGCCCAGGCCAGGCCGTTGGCGATGGGCACGCCGCCGCCCACGATGGCATTGGTGCCCATGGCGCCGCAATCCGTCCAGCGCAGGTGCATGGAGCCGCCGCGGCCTTTGCAGAAGCCGTCGGCCAAGCCCAGGATCTCGGCCAGTGCCCGGTACAGAAAGGTCGTGACCGCCTCGGGCAGCGGCGCATGGCGCGGGTCGTACGCGGGGTCGTCCAGGTGCCGCAGTCCCTTGGCGATGAACTGGTGGTGGCCGCGGTGCGAGCCGGTGATCAGGTCGCCCGAATTCAGCAGCGCCATGGCCCCGACGGCGCCGGCCTCCTGGCCGATGCTCGAATGCAACGGGCCGTTCACCAGACCCACTTTCTCGAACTCCAGCACCGCCTCCTCGAAGGCGCGGATCACGTGCAGGTGGTAGTGCATGCGCAGCAGTTCGGCAGCGCCCAGGGCGTCCCAGTCTTGCGGCGTGGACTGCAATTCGATCCATGGCGCCATGGCGTGCAGTTCGGTGATGCTGGGCATGCGCGGGTCTCCTCGGGTTGGCATGGCGGGCAAAGGGCCAGGCGCCATGGGTTCTGGGGGAACGGCAGCAACTGTCGTGCCAGATGGTAATGGAGCCGGCGCATGGGCAAGCACGCCCTTGGGACGCGCGCGATGTTCCAGATTGCGACGGCGGTTCAGTCTGAAACATCCCTCTGCGACGGGCGGCATCCGGCGTTCGGTTACAAATCTTCAATCCGAACCCGCCTTTGATACACACACACCCAATCCTGGCGGCCATGCTAAGGTCGTGTGGCTCAGCAGCAGCACGCCTGAGATGGTTCGATCCGTGCCCGCCGTGGGTCCGGATTGGGAACGGCGCGGGCTTCGCGCGCGTGCAACGGGAGCGGGGACCTTGAACAAGCAATCGTGGGTTTGCGGGCTTGCGATGAACTCGCTGCCTGCGGGCCGTGGGTTGGCGCCGGTCACGCGCGCTGTCGCCCTGGCCGCAGCTTCGTGGCTCGCCGTCGCGGTCTGCCTCGCCGCACCCGCCTCCAGCGCCTTGCCCCCGGTGGGTGCGGCATCGGCCGTGTCGGCCGCGGACGTGTTCCGCCGCATGAGCACCGATCCGTGGATCACTCGCGTCGTCAGCTTCGCCGACCTGGGCTTCAGCGGGCCCCTGGTGTTGGGTTATCCCGACACCCAGCGCGAAATCGAGCTGCCGGTGCCGCCGGGGGTGCCGCTGTCCAACGCGACCTTGCAGGTGGACGCCAGTTTCGTGCGCGCCGACGGTGGTCGCACGACGCTGATCCTGTCCCTGGACGGCGTGCCGGCATCCGCCCGGCCCGTCACGGCCGAGCGCGGCGACGGCAGCCTGACGCTCGCGGTCGACGGCGCGCCGCGCCCGGGCGGGCGGGTGCGGTTCGGCCTGCACTGGCGGACCGTGATCGCCCGGGAGAACACCTGCACCGACTCGCGCACGCCGGGCAACCTGCTGCGCATCGAGCCGTCCAGCCGATTCAGCTACCGCTACGACGGTTCGACCCTTCGCGACCTGTCGACCGCGTGGGCCTCGCTTCCCGCCTCGCCCGTCATCCTGATCGCCGGAAACAAGCTTTCGGCCGACGCCTACGATTCGGCCTGGCGCCTGGGCGTCGCGCTGGACCGGGCCGGCAAGCACCCGCGGATCCAGGCGCTGCCCGGCGTGGGCGACATCGTCGATCTGCAGGGTGTCAGCGTGCCCTCGGCGCTGCGCCGGATTCCCGCGTTCGCCGCCCTGGCCGAAGGCGGCAAGCGGCGCGTGAAGGACCTTGCGGAAATCGGGGCGCTGATGGCCTTGGGTCAGGGCGGGCCACTGCGGGCCGACATCGTGATTGGCGACCGCGCCACCGGCAGCGTGCTGACGCAGGCGCTGGACGAGCTGAGCGCGCAACTGCCGCCCGAGGTGCTCGAAGCGTTCACGCAGTGGCGTGCACTCGCCCTGGACGGCTGGAGCCGGCAGCTGGCGGCCGGCCAGGTCCGCCTCGCCAACGTCTTCGGGCGGCCCGCGATCGTGGTGGCGCCCGACGCCGGCGGCGACGCCGCGACCCTGTTCGGCCAATCCTGGCAGCAGGTCGCGATGGGCCCGCTGCTCAACGTCCATGCGTCCGACGAGCTGCGGCCGGATCTCTCGGCCGTGTCGCTGAAATACCTGGGAGCCAAGCCGGCGACGCTGGATGTGCTGGCGCGCGCGGACTGGAACGCGTCGTTCGACATCGGCGCCGTCGTGACGCAGGGCCGCGGACCGGGCACGCTGGTGGTGGACGTCGCCGCTGCGCCGGGCGCCGCCCGTACGCCGCCGGTGGTGTCGGTGCTGCTCAACGAGGTGCTGCTCGCGGCCAAGGAAATGGAGGCGACCGGCCGGCGCGAGCGCATCGAGGCGCCGATACCGCGTCATGTGCTGAGCACCCGCAACGACATCCGCGTGTCCTTCGTGCGCCAGCAGGCCAGCGACCGCTGCCGCGAGTCTCCCGAGCCGTTCCCCGCGTCCGTCCTGTCAAGCAGCCACATCCTGCTGGACCGCGTCGAGCCGCACGGCGATTTCAGCGGGCTGATCTCCCATTACGCCAACGGCGTGAACCTGCTGGTGCCGATCGCCTACCTGTATGACGCGCAGGGGACCCTGCCGCGCGTGATCCGGCTGGCCTCCAGCACCGGCGTGTCGCCGGCCCGGGCCCGCTTCATCCCGGTCACCGTCGTCGGGCCGCCGAAGATCAAGGGCCCGTTCCTGGCGATCGATGTCGCGCTCGAGGACGCCGAGCGCAGTGCGGTCAAGCTGCAAGCCGGGCGGCTGTTCCTGGCCGGCGGATCGGAGCGGCCCTTGCTGGATGTCAGCGGCCTGAACCGGGCCGGACTGCTGGAGGTCACGCGACTGGGGCGCGATGCCGGTGCGATCTACCGCACGCTGGGGCGCGATGCGCCGCCCATGGACAAGCCGATGCAGTTATCGGGCGGCAACATCGCCGTCATCGGCATGAACGGCCTGCGGGCCGAGCTGAACACGCTCGATCCTTCCGGGGAAGGCATGGACCGCGACCTGCAACCCACGCTACTGGAGCGCGGCTTCTGGTGGGTGCTGGCGCTGGCCGTGTTCGCCGTTCTCGCCGCGCTTGCGGCGTACGGCTGGCGTGCCCGCCGGGGCGGGAAGCGCGACGCGTGAGGGGCTGGCCTTCAGGCGGCCGCAGCCTGCGCGTGGGCGACCCGGAAGCACTGGTGCGCGCAATAGTCGACCAGCGCGTCGATTTCGGTGGACTTGTCGAAGACCGCGTCCACGCCCAGTTGCGCGCAGCGCTTTCTCACGTTGGCATTGACATAGTTGCTGAAGACCACGAGCTTCTGGCCCGGCCGCCGGCGCGATATGCGCTGCGCCAGGTGCATGCCGCTGCCCTGCTTGAGAAAAAGATCCACGATCAGCAGGTCCCAGCGCTCCGTGTTTCCCTCCAGCCATGCCAGGGCCTCGTCCTCCGTGGCGCTGGTCCCCGCCACCTTCACGCAGGTCAGCTCCTCCAGCGTGCCGACCAGGTTTTCTCGTATGGTGGGGTTATCCTCGACGACATAGGCTTTCAACTCCACGGCGATACTCATTTCGTAAAGGTTTTGGGAATTCGGTTACTTTATGCAGATCGAGCTCGGGGGCGGACAGGATGAGCCCGCATCATCGTGTAGGACACAGCCTACCCGGTCGAGCCGGCCGCGACGCGCCTAAGATGTGCGAGGAGAGTTCTCCCAAGATGGACCGTCCCTTGATCCCCGCGGAACCGGACCGGCTGCAACGAACCGAGAGCCTGCTCAAACTGCTGGAA
>JAMPXR010000351.1 GCA_023701085.1 Ramlibacter sp.
ATGCGCACCGCGCTTTCCGGCGTGTACGGCGCGTCGGGAAAGTACACGGACGCGCCGGCCCACATCGGGAAGATCAGCAGGCCGCCCAGGCCGAAGGTGAAGGCCAGCGGCGGCGAACCCACCACGATGTCGTCGGGCGTCGCGCGCAGGACATGGCGCGGCCAGGCCTCGCACGACGCGAGCACGTCGCGGTGGGTGTGCACGGCCGCCTTGGGCTTGCCGGTGGTCCCCGACGTGAAGGCGAGCATGGCGATGTCGTCGCCCGCCGTCGGGCAGGCGGCAAAAGCCCCCTGCTTGCCCGCCGCCCGCATCGCGAGCGATCCCGGCAGCGCTTCGTTCTGCGCGCCGAAGGGGATGACGGTGGCGACCACGGGCCGCTCCTGGCAGGCCAGTTCCAGTTCTTCCAGCAGCTTCGCGTCGCACAGCGCCACGGTCGGCTGCGCCTTGTCGATGATGTCCCCGAGTTCGCGCGCGCGCAGCAGCGGCATGGTCGCCACCGCGATCAGCCCGGCCTTGACCACCGCCAGCCAGGCCAGCGCCAGGCCGACGGAGTTGCCGCCGCGCAGCAGGACGCGCTGGCCCGGCACCAGGCCCAGGTCTTCCACCAGCACGCGGCAGATGCGGTCGACCTGCTCGCGCGCCTGGGCATAGCTCAGGGTCAGGGCGCTGGAGCGCAGCATGGGGCGGTCGCCGAAGCCCTTGGCCGGCGCCTTGTCCAGCAGTTCCTCCACCAGGTTCAGCTGCGCGGGGAACTGCAGATGCGGTCCCTCGTACACCATCCGGGGCCGCTGGGACTGCGGCGGCAGGCGGTCGTGAACGAATCGGTCTTGCTGTGCGGACATGCAGGGGCTCCTTGGCATGGGGCGCCGTCAGGCGGTCGCCTCGGCGCGCGATGGGGGCTGCGCATGGTCCTTGACCTTGCCCAGCAGCTTGTGCAGCGTCGCAACGTCCCGCTCGCTCAGGCCGGCGAACGCTTCCACGACCCAGCTCTCGTGCTGGCGCGCCATTTCGTGGAACAGCTTGCGGCCCTTGGGCGTCAGGCGCACCCGATAGGCGCGCCGGTCGCCCTGCACGTCCACGCGGTCGACCAGGCCTTCGGTCACCAGCTGGTCCGTGATGCCGGTGATGTTGCCGCCGGTGACCATCATGCGCCGCGACAGCTCGTTCATCTTGAGGCCCTCGGGCGCGCGCTCCAGCTGCGCCATCAGGTCGAAACGCGGCAAGGTGGTGTCGAAACGCTCGCGCAACTGCGAGCGCAGCTGCTTTTCGACGATCTGCGTGCAGGTGAGCAGGCGCAGCCACAGCCGCAGCGCCTCCGGGTGTTCGCTGTGGACGCGCGCTTCCAGGTCCATCGTCAGGCTTGTTCGCATTGTCAATAGTTTAGGCTTAAACAAATTGCTGTCAACTCCGGCTTCCACGCCCCCGGGGGCGGGACGGTGCGCCCGCAACCGGCGCGCGGTCGTGCAGGACGCGACCTCGTCCTACTTCCCGCCGCGCTCCCAGGGTTGACGCAGGGAGCGGACCGGGGCAAGAATTTGCCCATGGACACGCTTATCCGCAAGATCGAGGCGCAGCTGTCCGGCCTGCCGGTGCCGGTCGCGCTGCAGTTGCCTGCCGGCGAACGTGTGGGCCCGGCCAAGGCGGCTGTCACGCTGGCGTTTCGGGACTGGTCCGGCCTCGCGACCCTGGCCGCCGGCCAGATCGGCCGTCTGGCCGAGGATTTCGTCGAGAGCCGGGTCCAGCTGGAAGGCCAGATGCGAGACCTGATGGCGGTCGCCGCGCGCCTGCTGCCGGGCACCCCGGTCAGCAGCGATACCGGCTGGTGGACCCAGATGCTGCGGCGGGCCAAGTCGGTGGCCCACCATTCGCCGCACAAGGACGCGCAGCAGGTGCAGTTCCACTACGACGTGTCCGACGATTTCTACGCGCTGTGGCTGGACCCGCGCCGGGTGTATTCCTGCGCCTACTATCGCGACGCGTCCCTGTCGCTGGCGCAGGCGCAGGAAGCGAAGCTCGATCACATCTGCCGCAAACTGATGCTTGAGCCGGGGGAACGCTTCCTGGACATAGGGGCGGGCTGGGGCGGCCTGCTGCTGTGGGCCGCGGAGCACTACGGCGTCAGCGCCACTGGCATCACGCTGTCGAAGAACCAGCATGCGTACGTGCAGCGGCTGATTGAGGAAAAAAGGCTGCAGGGCCGGGTGCGCATGGAACTTCGCGACTACCGCGAGCTCGACGAGTCGGAAGGCTTCGACAAGATCGCATCGGTGGGCATGTTCGAGCATGTGGGCCAAGCCAACATGGCCGCCTATTTCGGCAAGATCCACCGCTTGCTCAAGCCCGGCGGCCTGGTCATGAACCACGGCATCACATCCGGCGGCGTGCAGCCCGGCCAGATGGGCGCCGGCATGGGCGAGTTCATCGAGAAATACATCTTTCCCGGCGGCGAGCTGCTGCACATCAGCCACGTGCTCAGGGACATGGCGCAGGCCCAGCTGGAGATGGTCGACACCGAGAACCTGCGGCCGCATTACGCGCGCACGCTGTGGGCCTGGTCCGACGGCCTGGAGGCGCGGCTGGGCGAGGCGCAGCGCGTGCTGGCCACGACCGGCCACGCCGACGGGGCGGCGAAGATCCTGCGCGCCTACCGCCTCTACCTGGCGGGCTGCGCCATGGTGTTCGAGCAGGGCTGGATCGCCCTGCACCAGATCCTGGCGACCCGGCCGGACGGCCAGTTGCAGACCGGCACGCTGCCGGGCGCGCAATCGGCCTATCCGTTCCGGCGCGAATACATGTACGGGGGTCGCTGATGCTGTTCAAGTTCAAGTCCAAGGCGGCCGGCGACCTGATCATGCTGGAGCCCAACGGCCGGCGCGTCCTGCAGATCATCGGCAAGGACCCGGGCCCCAAGGGCATCATCCTGCCCGAGCAGATGGCCGGCGCCGCGCAGGCGCTGGAGGCGGCGATCGCCCGCGAAGAAGCGCAGCAGCGGGCGCTGGTGGAGCAGGCCAAGGCCAACGGCGAGGAGCCGCCGCGCTTCGAGGCGGTGTCGCTGCGCCAGCGCGCCCTGCCCTTTCTGGAGATGCTGCGCCGCTGCGAACAGGCCGGCAAGGAAATCGTCTGGGGGGTGTGAGCTTTCCCAGCCCCTGGTTTCCTCAGTCGATCTTCGCTCCCGACGCCCGCACCACGGGCTCCCACTTGCGGTGCTCGGCCTCGATGTGACGCGCGAATTCGGCCGGCGTGCTGCCGCTGGGGATGGCGCCCTGGGCCAGCAGTTTTTCCTTGATCGCGGGCGAGTTCAGGGACTTTGCCACCTCCTGCTGGATCCGGTTCGCGATCTCGGGCGGCGTGCCGGCGGGGGCCAGCAGGCCGAACCACGAGGTCGCATCGAACCCCTTCAGGCCGGCGGCCTCCTCGATGGTGGGCACGTCCGGCAGGGCGGCCGAGCGCTGCCGGCTGGTCACGGCCAGGGCCTTGAGCTTGCCAGCCTTGATCTGCGCCATCGACGACGGCAGGTTGTCGAACATCACGTCCACGGTGCCGCCCACCAGGTCCAGCATGGCCGGCCCCGAGCCGCGATAGGGCAGGTGGACCATGAAGGTGCCGGTCATGCTCTTGAACAGTTCGCCGGCGAGGTGGATCGACGTGCCGTTGCCGCTGGAGGCCATGTTCATCTTGCCCGGATGGGCCTTGGCGTACTTGATGAAGTCGGGCACGCTGTTGATGCCCATGTTGCGCGCCTTCTCGGTCTGCATCACCATCACATTGGGCACGCCCGCCACCATGGTGACCGGCACGAAATCCTTGATCGGATCGTAGGGCAGCTTGTTGTACAGGGCCCGGTTGATGCCATGC
>JAMPXR010000352.1 GCA_023701085.1 Ramlibacter sp.
CTCCAGCACGTAGTCCAGATCGCGCAGCGCGATGTCCCAGCGCACCGCGACGTCGTCGCTGCCCGGCATGGCGCGCAGGGTGAGGTAGCTGTCGCTGGGCTTGTGGGCCCACGCCGCCGCATGCAGCAGCAACAGGATCAGGGCCAGCCAGCGCTTCATGGCCGGGCGCCCTGGGCGGCGAGTTCGCCCGCGAGCCTGGCCAGCGCCGGGTCCTGGTAGCCATTCGCGCGCATCCAGTCCAGCGCGGGCCGGGCCGCCTGGGGCTGGCGGGCCGCCAGCGCGCTGCGCATCAGGATTTCGGCATCGCGCGCTTCTTTCTGCTGGGCGTAGTTGCGCACCGCCAGGACCACGGCGCGGTCCGGGCGGCCCTCGATGTCGAGCTCGAAGCGCGCCGCTTCCTGTTCGTGCAGGCGATCCCCGCGCCGGGCGGCGGCGGCGAAGCGATCGCGCAGCTGGGCGGCCCAGCCCGCCGCGCGGCCATCGTTCAGGGCGCGTCCCGCCAGCGCCAGGCGCAGCAGCAGGATGTCGGAACGTTCCCAGTCGGCCAGCAGCGCCAGCACCTGCGCCGGCCGTTGGCGCATCAGCAGGAAATCGGCATAGGCGCCCAGCAGGAACTGGTCGGTGACGCCCTGTCGCAACGCCTCATCGAAATGCGCCTGCGCCTCGTCCCAGCGCTCCAGCCGTATCGCCATCTCCGCCAGGCGGGTCCGTGCCCAGAGCGCCAGCTCCGGGGCTGCCGGATCGCCGGTGGCCAGCGCCTTGCCGAGCAACTCATAGGCTTGCGGCAGTTGCCCGGTGCTGGCCAGCACATAGGCCGTGCAGCCTTGCGCGTGCAGCACGGGGGCCAGGGCCACCAGCCGCGTGCACTCCGAAAGTGCTTCGCGGTAGCGCGCCTGCACCATGTTGACCGCCGCGCGCCATGCGATGGGCTCGGGCGATTCGGGGTCGAGCTCGCTGGCCTTGTCCAGGCTGGCCAGCGCGCCGGTGAAATCGTGGCTGTACTGCTGGATCAGCCCACGCGCCAGCCAGTAGCGGGTGTCGCCCGCGGCCGACTGCGCCAGCGGGGCGATCGCGGCGGAAGCGTAGCCGACGTAGCGCGGATCGCCCTGCGCCATCGCGAGGTCGAAGTAGCGGCGGGCGATCTCCAGGCGAAGCCCGGTGTCGCCCGGCCGCGCCGCGAGCTGCTTGCGCAGCGACTCGACGCGGCGCAGCGCCGGGTCGGCGGCGCCGGCCGGCAGGCGCTCCACGATTTCGGCGTCGCTGGCGGGGGTGAAAGGCGCCGCGATCAGGCTCGTGCAGATGAGCGCGAGCGATGCGGCGAGATGGCGGAAGCAGGAAAGACCGGGGGTCGGGAGACAAATCATCGGCCGCCAGTCTAACGACGCGAATCCGTCGGGCGCGGCGGCACGCCGCCATGCCCGTTACTTGGTGCCGAAAATGCGGTCTCCCGCGTCGCCCAGTCCGGGCAGGATGTAGCCGTGGTCGTTGAGCTGGCGATCGACCGCCGCGGTGTAGATGGGCACGTCGGGATGCGCCGACTGGAAAGCGGCGACGCCCTCGGGGCAGGTCAGCAGGCACACGAACTTGATCGACTTGGGATGGAGTTCCTTGAGCCGCTCCACCGCGGCGATGGCGGAGTTGCCGGTGGCCAGCATGGGGTCCACGACGACCACGTCGCGATCCTGCATGTCGTGCGGCATCTTGAAGTAGTACTCCACCGCGGTCAGCGTCTTCGGGTCGCGGTACAGGCCGATGTGGCCGACACGCGCGCCCGGCACCACGCTGAGCATGCCGTCCAGGATGCCCGTGCCGGCCCGCAGGATGGACACGAACACGAGCTTCTTGCCGTCGATCACCTTGCCCCTGGTTTTCTCCAGCGGGGTTTCGATGTCGACGTCCTGCATCGGCATGTCGCGCGTCACCTCGTACGCCATCAGCATGGCCAGCTCGTTGAGCAGGCGCCTGAAGCTGTTGGTGCTGGCCTCCTTCTTGCGCATCAGCGTGAGCTTGTGTTGGACCAGGGGATGCTCGATCAGGTGAAGGGAGCCCATTCGTGTTACCTCGTATTCAGAAAACTGTCCCGTCGCTGGCCACCTTCAGGGGCGGGAGCCCGTTGCGGCGCCGCTGCGCCAGCTCGCGCCCGGCGGCCCATGAGCCGCCTTCCAGCACGCACGCCAGCGGCAGCTGCGCCTCGTTCAATCCCAGCTGGCGCCGCACGGCCCGCGCGACCTCGTCCATCAGGGCGACGGTCAGCGCGCGCCATTCGACCACGATCTCGTCCCCCACCTTCCAGGTTTCCTGGGCGGCCGACTCATCGCGCAGGCGCAGCAGGCCGCTGTCGATGAGCAGCCCGCCGTTGCGGTATTCGGGCAGGGCCGTGAGCTCGTCGAGCTTGTGCACGGTCACGCCCGACCACAGAAATGGCTCGATGAGCGAATAGGTCAGCCACTGCGACAGCTTGTGCAAGGGCATCCAGCCGTCGGAGCGGCCTTCACCGCGCACGGCGGGATGGCGCCAGCAGTCGCCCAGCGGCACGGTGCCCAGCGAGTTTTCGTGGGGCCAGATGTCCGACAGCGTCATCAGGATGTCCGACAGGATGTCGTGTGCCGTCACGTCCGCCGTCGGCGGCACCTCCGGGCCGAGCGGGCTGACGATGTGATGGAACAGGCCGCTGGGACGGCCTTCCTCGCCGAACGCCTCGGGCTGTTCCTGCATGGCCTCGCCCAGCCGCCGCAGCAGGATCGAACGGTCCTCGATGCCCACCAGCGGGTTGGCCGGGCCGACCTGGAACGCGGACGCCAGGTGGTCGGTCGACAGGCCGCGCAGGCCCTGTGAGTCGACGCGCAGCGCATCGTCCTTGTCGCTGGAAAACAGGCCGGCGGTGAAGGCGTGCAAGCTGGCCACGGCCAGCCCCTCCGAGCGGCTGAACGTGTGGCCGGTGGCCGGTTCCACGTACTTCCATTGCGCACCCGCCCCGCCGTCGAGCAGCACGCTCACGAAGGCGAGGTCGATCATCGCGTGGCCCCGCAGGGCGCGCGGCAGGCCCGCCAGCAGGCGGTCCAGCTGCGTCTTGCGGTCCACGCCGCCGGCCTCGAAATGGCGCCAGCGGCTGTGCAGCGGAACGTGCAGCTTCGGATAGCGCCGCCGCGTGGCCGCCACCACTTCCCCGGCCGCCGACTCGAGAAAGCCGTCGTCCACCACGAACCAGAGCGACTCGCCGCGGCGCGCGCGCACCAGGAGCTGACGCGCGCGATCGCGCACCGCGGCGGTGGTGCGAAGGACCTCGGCAGCCGCTTCCGCCTGGGCCTGGGGCGCGATGAAGTCGGTGCCCTTCATGGTTCCAGGCCCCGACCCTTCGGCTGCCGCAGTTCGTCGGCGTCGGGCACGTGGCCGGGCGTGAAGTAGCCGGCCGCCACCTTGGCGTCCATCTCGACGCGAGCGTCGGCCGGGATCAGCGCGTCGGGAATGTTGATGCGTTCGCCGATCTCGATGCCCGAGGCGGTGATCGCGTCGTATTTCATGTTGCTCATCGACACCAGCCGGTGGATCTTGCGCACGCCCAGCCAGTGCAGCACATCGGGCATCAACTCCTGGAAGCGCATGTCCTGCACGCCGGCCACGCATTCGGTGCGCGCGAAATACTGGTCGGCGGTGTCGCCGCCCGCCTGCCGCTTGCGCGCGTTGTAGACCAGGAATTTGGTCACTTCGCCCAGGGCCCGGCCCTCCTTGCGCGAATAGGCCACCAGCCCGACGCCGCCGCGCTGCGCGCCCTGGATGCATTCCTCGATGGCGTGGGTCAGGTAAGGCCGGCAGGTGCAGATGTCGGAGCCGAACACGTCCGAG
>JAMPXR010000353.1 GCA_023701085.1 Ramlibacter sp.
GCCCTGTGGTGGATGCGCGCGCACTCGGTTCCCGAGCTCGGCGGCGTTGACAACGCGCTGCTGTGGCCCGACTTCAAGGCGGTGTGGCCGACGGTGGCGCCGGGCACCACGGCCTCTCCCGCCGGCATCGTCGAGCCGTTCCAGGTCATGACGCCATTCTGGCTGCCGACGATCAACACGGCGCTGCTGCTGTCGTCGGGCGTGACGGTGACCATCGCCCACCACGCGCTGCGCGAGGGCCACCGGGGCCGCACGATCGCCTTCATGTGGGCCACGGTGCTGCTGGGCGCCACCTTCGTGGGCGTCCAGGGCTATGAATACTTCCACGCCTATACCGACCTGAACCTCAAGCTCACCTCGGGGGCTTACGGTTCGACTTTCTTCATGCTCACCGGCTTCCACGGGTTCCACGTGATCGTCGGCATGATCATGCTGTTTGTCATCACCTTGCGGCTGATGAGGGGCCACTTCACCCCGGAGCGTCACTTCGGCTTCGAAGGCGCGGCGTGGTACTGGCACTTCGTGGACGTGGTATGGCTGGGGCTGTACACCCTGGTGTATTGGTTGTAGGGTTCGCAGGGCGCTGCGCAGCAAGGACAAGGGCCGCGACGCGGCCCTTGTCCTTGCTGCGCGTCATTTCCCCACCGGGATTCCGGTAGGCTGGATGTAGCCGAACTTCCAGGCCAGCAGGATGCAGATGAACAGCACGATCGAAATGCCCACGCGCAGCGCCAGGGCGCGCGCCATGTGGCTGGTCTTGGGCCGCCCGTCGCGCCCGCCCCGCATCATGAAGAACAGCGCCGCCCCCAGGCTGCCGATGATCGCGACAAATCCCGCAAGCACGAGGTATTTCATGGCGGAGATTATCCGGTGAGCCGCCAGGCGTCGGCCCGGTTCTGGCTGGTGACCCTGGCGGCCGCGGCAGGGATCGCGCTGACGCTGGCGCTGGGCATCTGGCAACTGGGCCGGGCGCGGGAAAAACTCGCGTCGCAGGAGGCGATCGAGCGGCACGGGACGCTGCCGCCGGCCGGCGAGCAGGTCTTGCTCGATGCGGAGCCGTCGCAGGACAGCCGGTTCCGCCCAGTCCTCTTGCGCGGCAGCTGGGTGGCGCGCCACACCGTCTTCCTGGACAACCGGCAGATGAACGGCAAGCCGGGCTTCTATGTGGTCACGCCGCTTCGGCTGGAAGGCAGCGGCCGCGCGGTGCTGGTCGAGCGCGGCTGGGTGCAGCGCAATTTCGAGGACCGCGCGCGGCTGCCTCCCATCGCCACCCCCCCCGGCGTGATCGAGCTGCGCGGGCGCATGGCCTCGCCTCCGGCGAAGCTATACGAGTTCGCGGCAAACCCCGGCGGCCCGATACGGCAGAATCTCGACTTGGCCCAGTGGCGCGCCGAAACCGGGCTGCCGCTGCTGGAGATCGCGGTGCGGCAGACCGGCGCGCCTTCGGACGGCCTGCTGCGCGACTGGCCCGAAGCAGCCAGCGGCGCGCAAAAGAATTACGGTTATGCCGTCCAGTGGTGGGCCTTGAGCGGCCTGATTGCAGTCCTTTATGTCTGGTTCCAGTTCATCGCCCCGCGCCGAAAAGCCCTCCGTGCTTGACCAGCCGCTGGCCATGACGGTGCACTCGCTGCCTGCGCCGCAGGATGTGGTGGCGGGCGATGCCGCGCGCACCGCGCGCGGCCGCTGGCGCATGCTGGGTGTGCTGCTGGTGTGCGCGGCGCCGGTGATCGCGTCCTACTTCACCTATTACGTGATCCGTCCCGAGGCGCGCCGCAATTTCGGCGAACTGATCGAGCCGCAGCGGCCTTTGCCTGATCTGCGGGCCCGGACGCTGGATGGCAAGGCGCTGGCGCTGCCCTCGCTCAAGGGGCAATGGCTGCTGGTGAGCGTGGCCGGCGGCGCTTGCGACGAGGCATGCGAGCGGCAGCTGTATGTGCAGCGGCAGCTGCGCGAGAGCCTGGGGGCGGACAAGGAGCGCGTCGACTGGGTCTGGCTGGTGGCCGATGCCGCGCCGGTGCCCGAGCGGCTGCGCCCGGCGCTGTCGCCGGCGACGGTGCTGCAGGTGGACGCCGACGCTTTGGGCCGGTGGCTGGCGCCGGCGCCGGGTCACCAGCTGCCCGACCACTTGTATCTGGTCGATCCCCTGGGCAACTGGATGATGCGTTTCCCGGCCAGCCTCGACCTGTCCGGCGCCGCCAATGCCAGGCGCGATCTGCAGCGGCTGCTGCGCGCCTCGGCGTCGTGGGACCAGCCCGGCCGACCCGCCCCTTGACCCGACTGGCCTATGGACGCACAGCCCCTTTACGACTTGAGCCCGATCCTGCACCTCATGATCATGAGCGTCGTGGTGGCCCTGGCGCCGCTGTCCTGGTTCTGGCTTCGCAACAAGAAAGCCGAGCCGGCTCACCGTCTGCAGGCGCTGACGCTGCTGGTGCTGTTCCTCAGCTTCGACCTGGTGGTCTTCGGCGCCTTCACACGCTTGACCGATTCCGGCCTGGGCTGTCCCGATTGGCCCGGCTGCTACGGCAACGCCAGCCCGACCGGGGCCCATGCCGAGATCAGCAAGGCCGAGGCGGCCATGCCGACCGGGCCCGTCACGCACGAGAAGGCATGGATCGAGATGATCCATCGCTACCTCGCCATGGCCATCGGTGTCCTGCTCATCACCCTCACGGCGGCCACCTGGCTGCAACGCAGGCGCGGCGCCCCGGTCAGCACCGGGTGGCCCGCGGCCACCCTGGTGTGGATCTGCGTGCAGGGCGCTTTCGGCGCGTTGACGGTGACGATGAAATTGTTTCCCGCGATCGTCACGCTGCACCTGCTGGGAGGACTTGTCCTGCTGGCCTTGCTGTGCCGCCAGGCCGTGTCCTATTCCCACGCGCACAGCGGGACGGCCCGCACGCCCATCGACCGCTCCGATCGCGCCTGGCTGATCGCCGGCCTGGGCCTGGTGTGGCTGCAGGTGGCGCTGGGCGGCTGGGTCAGCACGAACTACGCGGTGCTGGCCTGCACCGAGTTCCCGGCCTGCCAGGGCAGCTGGTGGCCCGCCATGGATTTCCGCGAAGGTTTCGAGCTATGGCGCGAGCTGGGCAAGACCGGCGCGGGCGACTACCTCAGCTTCGCGGCGCTCACGGCCATCCACTACACGCACCGGCTGATGGCCTACCTGGTGCTGATCGTGTTGGCGGTCCTTGCGGGCAAGCTGGTGCGAATCGCGCCGCTGCGGCGGCAAGGACGCTGGATCGCCGGCCTGGCGCTGCTGCAACTGGCCACCGGCCTGTCGAACGTGGTGCTGGACTGGCCCATCGTGGCCGCGGTCACGCACACCGGGGGCGCGGCGGCGCTGGTGGTGGCGCTCACCTGGGCGTTGTGCGAAAGCCGCGCCGGATCGCCGGCGCGGGTCGGCCTGAAGGCGCAGGGCCTGTCGCCATGACGCCGCGGCTTCGACAGTTCCATGAGCTGACCAAGCCGCGGGTGGTGCAGCTGATCGTCTTCTGCGCGCTGATCGGCATGGTGCTGGCCGTCCCCGGCCTGCCGTCCCTGGACGACCTGCGGCTGGCCTTGATCGCATGCGCGGGCATCTGGCTGGTGGCCGGCGCGGCGGCGGTCTTCAACTGCCTGGTGGAAAAGGGCATCGACGCGAAAATGAGGCGCACGGCCTGGCGCGCCACGGCCAAGGGCGAACTCAGCGACTGGCAGACCCTGTTGTTCGCGTCGGTGCTGTGCGCCCTGGGGTCCTGGATACTCTACGCATGGGTCAACCCGCTGACCATGTGGCTCACCTTGGCCACCTTCGTCGGCTATGCGGTGATCTACACCGTGATCCTCAAGC
>JAMPXR010000008.1 GCA_023701085.1 Ramlibacter sp.
GCCCGGCTTCAACGTCATTCCCGACACCCTGGGCACCTACGACTGCCACGGCCACGGCACGCACGTGGCCGGCACGGCGGCGGGCAGCACCTGGGGCGTCGCCAAGAATGCTTTCCTGATCCCGGTGCGCGTCCTCGACTGCAACGGCTACGGCACCTGGAGCAACGTCATCGCCGGCGTGGACTGGGTGGCCAACAGCGCGATGCGCCCCGCCGTGGCGAACCTGTCCATCGGCGGCACGCCTTCTTCCGCGCTGGACGGCGCGATCGCAGGCGCCGTCGCCAAGGGCGTCACGGTCGTGGTCGCGGCCGGCAACAGCAACGTGGACGCCTGCACCGCTTCGCCCTCGCGCGAGCCCAGCGCCATCACGGTGGGCGCCACCAGCAGTTCCGACGCGCGCGCCTCGTTTTCGAACTGGGGCGCTTGCGTGGACCTCTTCGCGCCGGGCGTGGGCATCACCTCGGCCTACAACACCAGCAACTCGGCCACCTACCTGATGAGCGGCACCTCGATGGCGACGCCCCACGTGTCCGGGGTCGCCGCCCTGATCCTGGAATCCAACCCGACCGCGTCGCCGGCGGCGGTGACTCTGCAGATCAAGTCGGGGGCGACGCCGAACCGGATCACCACCGTGGGAACCGGCTCGCCCAACCTGCTGCTCAACTCGCTCGGAACCGGCGGCGGCTACGTCGCGCCCCCGCCCACCGTCGTGACCCAGTCGGTGGCCGTGAAGTCCATGGCCGGCAGTTCGAACCGGACGGGCGGCAACTGGAAAGCCTCCAGCGCGGTCACCGTGCGTGACGTGAGCACCGGCGCGGTCGTGCCCAATGCCACCGTCAGCGGCAGCTTCTTGCCGGGCGGCAACAGCAGCTGCGTGACCGGCAGCACCGGCAGTTGCACGCTGACCAGCGCAGCGATCAAGTCCAACGCCGCTTCCAGCACCACCTTGACCGCCACCGGCATTTCCGGAACGCAGATGGTTTACGACGCCACCCAGAACGCGGTGACGCAGATCGTGATCAGCAAGCCCTGAAGTCGCGGCTCATGAAGCGGCCGGCTTCCCGCGGGAGGCCGGCCGCTTTGTCTTCGGGGCGGCGCGCAGCGCGCCGCCCTCGCGCGATTACACGGGCACCGGATCGATGGTCACGCCGATCACCTCGACCGGCCCGGTGTCGCCGTCGTAGTCCGTCATCTGCACCGCCATGTCGAAGTTGAACTGCGTGCCCTGCACGGCCAGGTCGATTCCCGCGGGCGCAATGTCGAAGTCATCACCCTCCAGCGTCTGGCCATTGACGACCACGCCATCGTAGTTGGACGTCTCGATGCGGTTGAAGCCATCCTTGGTGTACAGCTTGATGACAGGATCGTCCGCACCCACCCCATCGCCGCTCTGGCCTTCGTTGAGTCCGGTCAGGATCACCCCGCCGTTGTGGAGAATGGCCGTCACGGTGTGGCCGTTGACCGTGGTCGTGCCGCCATTGACCAGCGCGCCGTTGTCCACCAGCGTCACGCCATTGACCATCAGCTTGGTGATCGGGTCGAGCGTGTCGCCGGCGTCGCCAACGAAGGTCTTGTCGTCGTCGGCATCGAAGGCCTGAACGAACAAGGTGCCGGTCGTGCCGCTGGGGGTGTTTTGCGTCAGCACGAACGAGTAGCCGTTGACGGTCTGCTGCGTGCCCATGTTGAAGTCGCTGCCCAGCGGCGAGCCGGCCAGGGACCCTCCGTTCATGAAGTCGATGCGCAGCAGGTCGCCCTCATTCATCGACTGGTTGTCGGTGCCCGCGCCCTGGGTGCTGACATTGACGGAATGGTCGGCGGGCGCGCCGCCCTCCACGTCGCCGCCCGAGAACAGCAGGTCCAGCTTGGTGCCGCTGACGTTGTCGATCAGGTTGTAGGTCGGGTTGCCGGACTTGACCGGCGCGGCGCCCAGGAAGCTGATCCCGCCGCCGTCGTCGATGGTGCGCGAGAACGTGACCGTGTACTGGTCCGTGGCCGAGGTGTCGATCTTCGCGGTGAAGACGGTCTCGCCGCCCGTTTCCCTGACGGCCGTGAGCGTGCCCGTGCCGAAACCGGACAGCACGATGTTTTCGCCGCCGGACTTCAGGAGATTGGCCTTGGCGTCGTACAGGTAGTTGTCCTTCGTGTTGGTATCGACGAATACCAGCGTGCCCAGACCGTCCGCGCCGACCGCGGTGTCGGAGTTCAGGTTCTTGGTGGCCGAGGCCTCCCCATCGTTGAGCAGCTTGATCGAGTCCGGCGTGAAGCCGACGGGTGAGTCGTCATCGACGGTGATCTTGAGCTTGTCGCCAGCGGCCGTGATCTTGTCGCCGTCCTTGTCGGTGATCTGCAGGAGGGTGCCCAGCTCGAGGATGAGGTCGTCCTCGAAGGAGGTCTCCACCGGCGTGGGGTTCGTGCTCGGATCGTCCGTCAATGGATGGTCCAGCGGGCCCAGCAGCTTGAAGGTGTAGCTGCCGTCCTTGGTCGGGTTGTCCAGGCTCAGGGTGAAGACCGCGCGGTCCTTGGTGCCGCCGTCGAAGCCCTTCACGGCATCGCCATCCACATACGCGGTCAGGGTGTCGCCCTTGACCTCATAGACCACCGCGCCGCCGCTGGATTTCAGATTCTGGTCCAGCTTCGTGGTGTCCGCGGACAATCCGTAGCTCTTCAGGCCGTCGGCGCCGGGCGAGAAGATGGCGGCGACGCTGCCGGTAATGGTGATCGCGTCACTCGGCACGTAGTCCCCGTACCCGCCGGAAATCCCGCCGGTCAGGCCATCCTCGTCCACCGTGCCGGTCTGTCCGGTGCCATCGGCTGTGGGCGAATCGTCGTCGACGGTGACCAGCAGGTGCTCCGCGTCACCCAGCACGGAATCCTTGTCCTTGTCGGTGACCTTCAGGACGCTGCCCAGGGCCAGGACGATGTCGTTCTCGCTATCGTCGCCGGTCTTGCCGTCCAGGGACAGGTGGTCCAGGTTGTCCAGCAGCGTGAACTTGTAGTCCACCTTGTCGGTGCCGCTCAGCTCCAGCTTGAACACGCCGCGGTCCTTGACGCCACCGTCGTATTCGGCTGCATTGCCGTCGCCGTCGACGAAGCCCCACAGGGTGTCGGTCTGCACGTCGAAGGCCACCGCGCCGCCATCGGAAGTCAGCGTCAGCGCGTTGGTCAGGGCCTTGGCGTCGGCCTCCGACTCATAAGCCTTGATGCCCGTGAGCTGGCTGTCGTCCAGGCCAAAGCTCAGCAAGCCGTCGTTGCCGGCCTTGAACACGGTGGTGAGGACGCCCGAGGCGACGAGGTCCGCGCCCTTGACGTCACCGTTGACCCCCTCAGGCGCAGTGTTGCCCGCCAGGCCTTCCTCGTCCACGATGCCCGTCGCGGTGCCCACGATCGAGGGCGCGTCATCCTCGAAGTTCACGAAGCTGCCGATTTCCTGAGTCTGCGTCGTGGAGCTGGGCAGGCTGACGCCGCCGATGTCGAACGGCGAGCTGCCGAATGTTCCATCGAGGGCCTCGATCATCACGCGGTGATGCGGCGTGGAGGTGGTGTATTCGAGCGTGTAGCCCGATTCGAAGCCGCTGATCTCCACGCTGCGGCCCTCGACCGTGGTCCCAATGCCGTCATCGCTCTCCACCGCGCCGAAGGTGACCTTCAGGGAGCCGACGGTCGTGTCGCTCTTGACGCCATCGAAACCGGCAACCTTGGCGCCCGAGGCGTCGCGGATGGTGACGCTGTCGATGTAAACCAGGTCGTCATCGGTGTCGAGCAGGCCCTCGTAATAAGCGGTGCCCTGTTCCTCGGCGGTGGTGTACGCGCTGAGCCTGGCCGTGGAGGCCTTGGGCGGCGTTTGCTGGGCGATGTCGATGCTCGCCCCCATGGTGCCGAATAGGTCCCCGTACAGGATGTTGGCCTCGGTGGTCGCCTCCTCGTGGGTCAGGTCGGGAACGGTGTAATCCGAATTCGGGTCCGTCACGAAGGTGAAGATCATCCCTTCACCGGGTTTGGTCTTGGTGGGTGGATCGATGGACTGGTTGTTCGTGCCTATGGTGGTGGGCCCGCCGCCCTGGCTGGTGTTGACCGTGTCGCCATCGAGCTTGCCGTGGTCGTTGATCCGGTCAGGATCCTTGCCGGTGATGATCAGCCCCACGTTCCCGCTGGACCCCTTGAACATCAGGAACTCGTTCTGTCCGGAGGGCAGCCCCGCGAACTCGAATTCGATGGCCGTGGTGGTGGAGACATACAGCTGGTTCGTCATGTCGACGGCGTCGTCGCCATCATTGGGGTTCGTATGGTGCAGCGGCTGGAACTGCGCCATCCAGACCTTGGCGCTGCCACCGGTGCCGGTGTTCGTCTCGTCCAGATACGCGGCAAAAGCGATCGCGCCATTCGAATTGGCCGTGTCTTTCAGGTCGAACTTGTCGCCGCCGGCCGTGCCCACCCGCCCCAGCACGATGTTGTTGTTGCTCTGCGTGTACAGGAAGATCTGCGTTCCGTCCAACGTGTACAGGCCGCTGAAGTCCCCGTCCAGCGCGGCGCCTTTGCCGTCGGTGAATGCAAGATCATCGTAGGCGCCGGTGATGGTCACCAGATCCTCGCCACTGTTGCTGCCGTCGAAGCCGCTCAGGGCCACGGCCAGGGGAACTGTGGTGGCGTTCCCCAGCACGCCGGCCGACGTCAGGAAATTCTCGAAGGTGTCGGGCAGATCGCTCGATCCGTTGATGACCGCGACGGTGACGTCGTTGTCATTCTGGTCGCCCGCGGCCGCACCGATCAATGCCAGGTTCTGCGACAGGTTGGATTCGTCGGCGGTGGGTTGATAGGTCGAATTGATGGTAATGGCCATTGAAGCAACTCCTGAAGAGGCACGGCCATCAAACCCTGGCCGCTGGGCGTCGCCAAATTCCGATCGGCAAGTGACTCAGCGGATGCACAGGCGCGCCGTCTGCGCGCGCGGCATCCGATGTAGTGAAACTAGTCCGAGCCCAGGGGGTTGCTCAATACATCTGATGGTGTACCGGGACAGGCATGCCGCGTTTTGGGGATGTCCACGCCGGAAATTCCATGCGACATTGCGCACAACAATTTCTGTTTTCTGCTCAGCTTCCGTTCGTTCGCATCTGCTAGCCTTTTGTGCCCGCTCGGGTGCGAACGACGAACCAAACGTTCACTGCCAAGGACGCACGATGCAGATCAAGCTGCTCATCGCGTGTGAAGACGAATCTCTGGGCTTGGCCTTGAGCAGGCACTTTGCGCAGGATGCGGCGGCCGACATCGCGATCTTCACGACCGACCTGGCCAGACTGGGCGTGGAAACCGCCAGGCTCGTGCCGGATGTCCTGCTGCTCGAACAGTCACCGGGGAGCGATCCGGAAGATGTCCTGCAGCCTTTGCTGCGACTGCGACCGGCCACACGCGTGCTGTTTCTCTGCCAGAGCCTGTCGCGCGAGCTGATGCTTGCGCTGGTGAGGCTGGGCGCCTGCGGCTGCCTCCTCAGGTCGGACCCGCCCGCGATCTGGGCCAAGGCGGTGCGCGCCGTGCATGGCGGGGACGCCTGGTTCGGACGCTCCAGCCTCGTGCTGGCGCTTCGCAGCCTCGTCGGCGCCAGCGCCGTGGTGCGCGCGCGGCCGGACGAGGGACGGCTGACGGCGCGCGAGGAAGAAGTCTTCGACCTGATCGGCCGCGGCCTGAGCAACAAGGAGGTCGCGCGCGAGCTGACGATCAGCGATCACACGGTCAAGACGCACCTGCACCGCATCTACGTCAAGCTGCAGCAAAGCGGGCGCTACAAGGCGCTGCTCGCGCAGGCGGGGCGGGTTCCGCATTGACGTTTTCTCCGGCCGCCGCCGGTAGCACGTAAAAGAAGAACCCGGTCCCGTGGAAAGAGCCGGGTCACGCTTGCGGCCGCCCGGCCGCAAGCGCTCCGCGATACCGCCCTAGTTGAACGTGAACGCGCAGGGCGAACTCTGGACGAAGTTCAGGTTGTTGTTGGCCTTGTCAAGTGCGTTCTTCAGCGCCTCCTGGATTGCGCGGTTGGGATCGCCAGACAAGGTCTGGCCGTCGGCTCCAAGCTCCGCATTCGCCTCGGCCATGACATCGTTCACGGTGGCAAATCCATTGGCGTTCGCCGACGCGGTCCCTGGTGCGTAGATCAGCGCACTGCCGCTGACGAATCCCTCGTAAACATTGAGTTCCATGGCTGCCAGTTGCACGGACAGCATGTAGGCCATGTTCGTCGCCGACCCACTCAGGAGCCAAGATCGGAATCCCGCGAGCGTTGTCGGATCAAATGGCGATCCGTCGGCGTTTCGCAGGTTCAACGCCGCCAGCGCTTGCAGGTCCGCTTCCGACGTCAAAGCCTGTCCGTTCCTGTTGCTCCAGAAACCCAGCGTGTGGCCGCCACCGGGGCCGGTGCACACATTGCCGAACAAGGCCGTTCCCGTTCCGTTCTCAGGCACGTTAACGACGATCGTGTCGGTGCCGGCCGGAAGCGTCCTGATCCAGTTCGTCTGCGTTGGCATGTATTCCTTGACCACGCAGACTCCCGGCTGGACCACCGAGACGACTTCCGTGAAATCGTCCTGGTTGATGCAGGTAGCGGGCGCCGTCGCATCGTCCGCAATGGCCACCTTCCATCCGATGATGAATGTGTCGCTACCGTCCACGACGCTGTTGGCGTTCGCATCGTAGAACTTCTGCACGACCAGGGTGCCGGTGCTCACGACGCCGCCGCCGCCGTCTTCGTCGACCTTGAAGTTGTCGGTCTTGGTGGAGGAATTGTCGAAGTTCGAAACCGTGCTGACCCAGACCTTGTACTCGCCGCCGTTATTCGGCGTGAGGTCGTAGCCCTGCGTTCCATCGCTGTCCTTGACGAGGATCGCCCAGAGTTGATAGCAGGTCACGAACTCACCGCCGCTGACGACCACCGAGGCCGTGGTGGTGTAGCCGAGCCGGTCCGCTCCGGACGGGTCGGTCACCTTCACGTAGTAATTCCCATCGGGCAGTCCGGCGGCACCCGTGTGATGCGGCCCACCGTCGAGGTACACGTCCTGCCGGCTCGCGTAGATGTTCAGATCGGTGCCTGAACACGCGGTACCGTCGAAACTGGTGGTGAAGATGGCGCCCGACAGTTGGGCGCTGGCCGTAGCCGGAATCGTCAGCCCCGAAAATGCAATGACCATCGCGGCAATGGCCCCACGGAGGCTGAGCAGTTTGAGCCTGCTTGTAACGAACATGGCTACTCCCGATAGTGGCGCGGCATGTTGGAACCCCCCGCGAACTCAGCGCCAACACTCGACGGGGGTTTGTTATCGCTCTTCGAAGCTTGCACTTCGCTGGGCTTTGTCTCAATACATCAGATGGTGTATGAGGCGTTGATGAGCTCGGCGATGCGGCGGGCGTCTGCTGTCGGGCAGAAGCGCGTCCAAGGCGACATGGGACAAATCTCAGCGCAAAGAGGGAGGAACCTCCCTTATCGGGGTAAGGGCAAGCACTCATGCTGGCGTCGACCGAACGTGCTGCGCGCGATCAGAACGGTACGAGGCCACATGGACCGTGCCATGCGCGAATGACACGCTCTAGAAGAACGCGAGGTTGTTGCGAATGACGATCAAGCTGCTGGTCGCGTGCCGGAAGGAAGAATCGGCGCGCGAACTGTGCTCCCGGTTGCTGGAGTCCGCCGAGGCGGAAGTCGCCGGGGAAGCGAGCTCCACTGCCGGCGCGCTGCGCAGGGCCGCCGCCACCCAGCCGGACGTGCTGCTGCTGGAACACACCGAGGCCGATCCCGAATCGTCGCTCCAGGTGTTGTCACGGATCGCCCAGGTGAGCGCGAACAGCCGGGTCCTGCTGCTGTGCGACAGCTACACGCACCGCTGCATCGTCACCTTCATCCAGCTCGGCGCAAGCGGATGCGTGCTCGCCGCCAGCGAGCCCTCGCTGCAGGCCAAGGCGGTGATCACCGTGCACGAGGGCCAGACCTGGTTCGGCCGCACGGATCTGCTGCAGGCGCTGCGCAGCCAGATGGACGCCAACCCGCTGGTCGCGTCGGACGTGCTGGACGAGCATGAGCTGCTCACGGCCCGGGAGCGGGAGATCCTCACCTTGATCGGCGCCGCGATGACCAACAAGGAAATCGCGCGGCAGTTGAACATCAGCGACCACACGGTCAAGACGCACCTGCACCATATCTACGTCAAGCTCGAGAAGAGCGGCCGCTACAAGGCCTTCCTGTCAAACGCCGTGGGTGCGGCCGGGCCGGCGCACGCCGCGTTTCCCGGCGCGTAGCCGCGTCATGCGGACAGGCGGCGGCAGATTTCGAGCGTCGCCGTCGATTGGTTGAGCGTGTAGAAGTGCATCGCGGGCGCCCCGCCGGCGCGCAGCTGCTCGCACAATTTCGTCACCACATCCAGGCCGAAGGATTTGATCGAGGCGCTGTCGTCCCCGAAGCCCTGCAGCCGCAGCCGGATCCAGCGCGGGATCTCGGCGCCGCAGGCTTCGGAAAAGCGCATCAGCTGCGTGGAATTGGTGATCGGCATGATGCCCGGGACCACCGGCACATCCAGCCCCAGCCGACCGACCTCGTCCACGAAACGGAAATAGGAATCGGCGTTGTAGAAGTACTGCGTGATCGCGCCGTTGGCGCCGGCGCGGACCTTCGCAGCGAACGCCTGCAGGTCGGCCTCGGGCGAACGCGCCTGGGGATGCATCTCGGGGTAGCAGGCCACCTCGATGCGGAACTCGTCGCCGGTCTCGGCGCGAATGAAGGCCACCAGGTCGCTGGCGTAATGGAACTCGCCGCCGGTGCCGTAGCCGCTGGGCAGGTCGCCGCGCAGGGCCACCAGCCGCTTCACGCCCATCTGGCGCAGCAGCGCGAGCTGCTCGCGCGTCTTGGCCCGCGTGGCGCCGATGCAGGAGAAATGGGATGCCGCCGCCACGCCTTCGGCAAGGATCTCGCCGACCGTGCCGAACGTGCCCTCCTGCGTGGAGCCGCCGGCGCCGTAGGTCACCGAGCAGAACTCCGGCGCCAGCGTGTACAGCGCGCGCCGCGCCGTGCGCAGCTTCGCGGCGCCCTCGGGCGTCTTGGGCGGAAAGAATTCCAGGCTGATCGGAACGCTCATGGGCTGGGCCGTCCAGTTTTCGTTGCATGCACAAAGAATTCGCGATTGCCGTCGCCGCCGGCGATGGGGCTTTCGTACCAGCCGCGCACCTGCAGGCCCAGCGCGGCCGCGCAATCGCGAATGCGCCGCTCGACCTGGGTGAACCGCGAAGGATCGGTGACGATCCCGCGCTTGCCGAGCTGGCCAGGCTGCAGCTCGAACTGCGGCTTGACCAGCATCAGCAGCGTGCCCGACGACTTGAGCAGGGGGACCAGGGCGGGCAGCAGCAAGGTCAGCGAGATGAAGGAGACGTCCCCCGTCACCAGGTCGAAATCGCCGCCTGCTTCGCCGACCGTCAGCTCGCGCGCATTGACTTTCTCGATCGCGGTGACGCGCGGATCGCGCCGCAGGCTTTCATGCAGCTGGCCGTGCCCCACGTCCACGCCGGTCACGTGCGCGGCGCCGTGGCGCAGCAGGCAGTCGGTGAATCCACCCGTGGATTGGCCGACGTCCAGGCAGCGCATTCCCTGGGCATCGATCCCGCCGGTCTTCAATGCGCCTTCGAGCTTGAGCCCGCCGCGCGACACGTAGCGCGCCTCGGCCTCGTCCAGCAACTCGAGTTCCACCTCGGGCGGCAGCTCGTCGCCATTCTTGGAAACGCTCTTCCAGGCGCCCCGGTCCAGCCAGCGCACGCCGCAGGCGATCAGCCGCTGGGCCTGCGAACGCGATGCCGCAAGGCCGCGTTCCACGAGCAATTGGTCTGCGCGCACCTCAATACCGATACGTATCCGGCTTGTAAGGCCCCTGCTTGGGCACGCCTATGTATTCGGCCTGCTCGTCGGTCAGCTCGGTGAGCATGGCCCCCACCTTCTTCAGGTGCAGCCGGGCCACCTTCTCGTCCAGGTGCTTGGGCAGCACGTAAACCTTGCCCACGTCGTAGTAATCGCTGTGCGTGAACAGTTCGATCTGCGCGATGGTCTGGTTGGCGAACGAGGAACTCATGACGAAACTGGGATGCCCGGTGGCGCAGCCCAGGTTCACCAGACGCCCCTTGGCCAGCAGGATGAGGCGCTTGCCGTCCGGGAACACCACATGGTCGACCTGCGGCTTGATCTCTTCCCAGGTGTACTGCTCGACCGAGGCGATGTCGATCTCGTTGTCGAAGTGGCCGATGTTGCAGACGATGGCCTGGTCCTTCATCTTCGCCATGTGCTCGTGACGGATCACGTGCCGGTTGCCGGTGGCGGTCACGAAGATGTCGGCCTTGTTGGCCGCGTATTCCATGGTGACGACCTTGAAGCCTTCCATCGCCGCCTGCAGCGCGTTGATCGGGTCGATCTCGGTCACCCACACCTGCGCCGACAGCGCGCGCAACGCCTGCGCCGAGCCCTTGCCCACGTCGCCGTAGCCGCACACGCACGCCACCTTGCCCGCGATCATCACGTCGGTGGCGCGCTTGATGCCGTCCACCAGCGACTCGCGGCAGCCGTACAGGTTGTCGAACTTGCTCTTGGTCACCGAGTCGTTGACGTTGATCGCGCGGAACAGCAGCGTGCCCTTGGCGCTCATTTCCTTCAGGCGGTGCACCCCGGTGGTGGTTTCCTCGGTCACGCCGACGATCTGCGCGGACTTGCGCGTGTACCAGGCGGGGTCCTGCGCCAGCTTGGCCTTGATCGCCGCGAACAGGCAGGTTTCCTCCTCGCCGCGCGGGTGGGCCACCACGGAGGCATCCTTCTCGGCGCGGCGGCCCAGGTGCATCAGCAGCGTGGCGTCGCCGCCGTCGTCCAGGATCATGTTCGGGCCTTCGGCCTCGGAGCCTTGCGGGCCGAATTCGAAGATGCGGTGCGTGTAGTCCCAGTAGTCGGCCAGGGTCTCGCCCTTGACCGCGAACACCGGCGTGCCCGCGGCGGCGATGGCGGCCGCCGCGTGGTCCTGGGTGGAGAAGATATTGCACGACGCCCAGCGGACCTGCGCGCCCAGCGCCTGCAGCGTCTGGATCAGCACCGCCGTCTGTATCGTCATGTGCAGGGAGCCGGCGATGCGCGCGCCCTTGAGCGGCTGGCTCTTGGCGAATTCCTCGCGGATGGCCATCAGGCCGGGCATTTCGGTTTCGGCGATGCGGATTTCCTTGCGGCCCCAGTCCGCCAGGGACGGGTCGGCGACGGCGAAATCGGGCGCGGCGGCGGGCTTGAGAACGGCGTTCATGACGGCTCCAATCACAGTGTTTCGGGACCACTGCCGGGGGAATCGCCTCACGGAAGGACTCACCGCACCGGAACAGTGGGTGAGCGTCGTTGCGATGTTTTCCGAGCCTCACGCCTGACCGGCGCTGCAACGCTCCTCGGTGGCGCCGATTCTACCAAGCGGCCATCGGCCGCGCCACAACGGGGCTGCTCGAGCTACTTGGCCGAACTCGCGCCGCCGGCAGGCTTGGCCGCCTGCGCCTGGGGGCAGCGGGCCGCGATCCGCCAATCCGGCACGCCCATGGCGCGCTGCTTCTCGACGCCTTCGGGCGTGCAGCGCGAGGCCTGCGCTTTCGCGCGCGCCTGCTGCTGGGCGCGCTCGGCGCGGGCGCTCGCGGCGGGCAGCGGACAACCGGCGTCGATGTTCTTCAGCGCGGCGTCCAGTCCCTCGAGCTTCAGGCTGTGGCTCTCCTTGCCCTTGGCCGTCACGAGTTCCAGTGCCAGCGACTTGCCGCGCCGCATCAGCTCGAAATCCGCGCCCGCCACCATCACGGCGCCCATCTGCCGCTCGTTCGGGTCCAGCGCGCGCGGCGCGCGGGCCGGCTGGTCGCCGAATCGCAGGCTGACCGACTTCACCTCCTCCGCGACCTTGACGAGCAGGCTGTCCCTGCCGAGCTGGACCCCGCCCTGTCCCATGTAGAAGCCGGTGCAGGCCACGGCGCCGGTCACCGGCTGCATCGAACGCACGACGTACCAGTTGCCGGCGCGGTACACGGTCTTGTT
This sequence comes from Ramlibacter sp., assembly GCA_023701085.1. Taxonomy (GTDB): domain Bacteria; phylum Pseudomonadota; class Gammaproteobacteria; order Burkholderiales; family Burkholderiaceae_C; genus Ramlibacter. Next base: position 12,053 of record JAMPXR010000008.1, read on the forward strand.
GGATGGCTGCGCCAGGCTGGGCACGGCGGCGAACAGGGTCAGCGCGGCAAGCAGAAATGGTGCGGATTTCATGTGCTCGACTATAGCGCCGACGCTCGCACCGCGATCCCGGCAACAGGCACCGCCGCATGGCCGGGCTGGGCTCCCCTTCCTTGCCACGCCGAGCGGGCAGGAGCATCATCGCCGGCAGCGAGACTCTTCAGTGGAGTGGCGATATGAGCGAATGGTCCGCCGGCTATGTGTCGGATATCGGCTACACCTATGGCTACTACACCGAACTCAACCCCCTGCGCGCGCGGCTCGCGTTCCTGAATGCGGGCCTGGCCTGCCCCGACGTGGTGACCGCCTGCGAACTCGGTTTCGGCCAGGGGATGAGCGCCAACATTCACGCCGCCGCCTCGACGGCGCAGTGGCACGGCACCGACTTCAACCCGTCGCAGACCGCCTTCGCCCAGGACGTCGCGCAGGCCGCGGGCGCCGGTGCCCGCCTGTACGACGAGGCCTTTGCCGACTTCGCCAAGCGCGGCGACCTGCCGGACTTCGACTTCATCGGCGTGCACGGCATCTGGAGCTGGATCTCCGACGAGAACCGCAACATCATCACCGACTTCCTCAGGCGCAAGCTCAAGGTCGGGGGCGTGCTGTACATCAGCTACAACTCGCTGCCGGGATGGGCCGCCTTCGCGCCCATGCGCCACTTGATGACGCGGCACGCGGACATCATCGGGGTGGAAGGGCAAGGCATCGTCAGCCGCATCAATGGCGCGCTGGAATTCGCCGAGAAACTGCTGGCGACCAAGCCGACCTATGCCCGCGCCAACCCGCAGATTGCCGAGCGGATCAAGAAGATCAAGGAGCAGAACCGGCACTACCTGGCGCACGAGTACTTCAACCGCGACTGGCATCCCATGCACTTCGCCACCATGGCCGACTGGCTGGAGCCGGCCAAGGTGTCCTATGCCTGTTCGGCCCATTACCTCGACCATATCGACGCGATCAACCTCTCGGCCGAGCAGCAGGCGTTCCTGCAGGAATTCCCGGACGCCATGTTTCGCGAAAGCGCGCGCGACTTCATGGTCAACCAGCAGTTCCGGCGCGACTACTGGGTCAAGGGGCCGCGCAGGCTGTCGGCGCTGGAACAGGCCGAGGCGCTGCGCGCGCAGAAGGTGGTATTGGTCGCGCACCGCCGTGACATCTCGCTGAAGGTGAGCGGGGCCCTGGGTGAAGCCGGCATGAGCGAATCGATCTACAACCCCATCCTCGACCTGCTGTCCGACCACAAGCCCAGGACGCTGGGACAGATCGCGCAGGCCACGCAGGAGCAGGGCATCAACTTCGCGCAGATCCGGCAGGCCGCCATGCTGCTGTCGGGCACCAGCCAGCTCGCCGCGGTGCAGGACGAGGTAGCCATCTCGCGATCCAAGAAGCACACGGACAAGCTCAATGCCTACATCGTCGACAAGGCGCGCGGCAGCAACGACATCGGTTTCCTCGCCAGCCCCGTGACGGGCGGCGGCATCGGCGTGGCGCGGTTCAACCAGCTCTTTCTGCTGGCCCTGGGTCACGGCAAAAAACAACCCGCCGAATGGGCGCAGACGGCGTGGCAGGCCCTCGCGTCGCAGGGACACAAGCTGGTCAAGGAAGGCAAGGCCCTCGAAAGCGCCGAGGAGAATGTCGCGGAGCTGAATGCCCAGGCCCGGGTGTTCGCCGAGAAGCAGTGGCCGATCCTGAAGGCGCTGCAGGTGGCTTGAGTGCGGAATGCCCTTGCAGACCGGCCCCGGCAAGGCCCGCCCGGACCCCCGTCGTGTGCTTTTTCGAAGCCCTAGGCTTTCAGAAGATTGCCCAGATGTTGCGTGAACGGAATGATGTCGCCTTCCACGCTCGCCTTTTCCAGCGCGGCCATGTAGTCGTCCCGGCCCTTGACCGGGACCACCGTCCAGGGATAGCCGCCCGAGGCCAGCATCACGTTCATCAGGAAACGGCCTATGCGCCCGTTTCCGTCGTAGTAGGGATGGATGTAGACGAAGATGAAGTGGCCGAGGACCACGCGAACGGCTGGTTCCGGTTCGTTCTCGAGGAGGTCGAAGAATGCGGGCATGAGTTCGCGTACCGCATCGCGGTTGGGCGGCACATGCATTGAACGGCGTATGTAGATCGGGCCGTTGCGATAACCGGCAAGGTCGGACGGGCGAAGAAGACCGGCAGTGATGCTGGGTCCGAAGAGTTCCCGGTACCACGCGCCGTGGTCGCGGTGGGCGACCTCGCCCGCGTTCTCGCCATCAAGGACGCGACCCACGCTTTGTTTGACGCGCTGGAATGCCTGCCAGTACCCTCGTGCGGCGAGGGCGTCCTTGTGGTTCCTGTCCGCCTCTATCGTGTCCGCGTTCCATTCGCCGGAATGGATCCGCTCGATCAGCGCCGTGTTGACGCGGTAGCCTTCAATCGACAATGAGTTATAGGCGTCGGTGACGTAAACCTCTTCCACATGCTTGAGGTATGCGGTCTTGGTGGGCCGCTTTTTCGCAGGAGCCGGGAAGTGTGCGAGAACGTCCTCGCGCATCCTTTGCCACATCATCGTGACGCGGTTGACGTAAGGCGAGGTTTCGCGCGCGCCGAGCGCCGCATGCGGGATGCCTTTGAAGGGGTCGGTTTCGTTGACCGTGTAGCCCGCCGTGCGCATCGTCTCGGCAATGCTGTTCGCCATGCTGTCTCGGCCAATATTCCGGAAGGCTCCTGCCAATCGTCCGGCGATGGTGCTGTGTCCGCCGTCAAGCAGGCGGCCCAGCACGTCCGATGCGTCGTTGATCGCGGCCAACGCGGCGCGCATCACAATGGGCTGGGCGGCGAAATGCGTCGGCGAGGTCGCGATGAGACCGGCGGGAAGATTGAAGGCGCGCAACCCGTTGTTGACCTGCATGTCGGCGGCGGGCGGCAGTTCCAGCCGCACGTCGAAGATGGAGGTCCCGTAAGGAAGGGCAAGAGGCTTGTTGCCGCCTTTCGGCGAGCGGACGAGAAGCTGCTTTGGAACGGTCCAGTCTCCCGTCCAGAGTGTCAGGGACTGCTCGGGGCTCAGGCACCATTCCTGACCAAAGCGTTCATCGAGATAGTCGGCGCAGAAAGCCCAGAAGGTCGTGTACCACGCCGTGCTTTCGCCGGGCACTTCGTCCGGGTTGGCGGGGATGTACCACCCCTTCACGACCTCGCGAATGAAGCCGTTCTTCGCGAGCCGTTCGCGATGGGTACGGCTGAGATGATTGGCGCGGATCGCGACGTTGCCGTCCTCCTGAAGCGATTTCAGGACTTCCAGCGAGGCAGCGAGGTTCTCGGAAGGGGTTGCCATGACGGGCACTCATTCGTTCCAGGTGATTCAGTTTCACAGTTTTTAGGTTATCGTGTCAAGTTATTTTTAGGTTTTGGCGTTGTATCATTTTTAGGTTATCATGCTGCTTCGCAGCATGTCTATGCTCAGACCGAGTCCCCGTTGATCGAGGCAGGGGGCAGGCGGTCAAACCCTCAGCATCTGCGTACAGATCCGCGACATATCCTCGAATACCACGACATGGCCACCCTCTCTATCCTCGATGAGACCAGGCGCAGGCGCACCTTTGCCATCATCTCCCACCCCGACGCGGGCAAGACCACGCTGACGGAAAAGCTGCTGCTGTTCTCCGGCGCGATCCAGATCGCCGGGTCGGTCAAGGCGCGCAAGGCTTCGCGTCACGCCACCTCGGACTGGATGGAGATCGAGAAGCAGCGCGGCATCTCGGTGGCCAGCTCGGTGATGCAGATGCTGTACCGCGACCACGTGGTCAACCTGCTGGACACGCCCGGCCACAAGGATTTCTCCGAGGACACCTACCGCGTGCTGACGGCCGTGGACTCGGCCCTGATGGTGATCGACGCGGCCAACGGCGTGGAGGCGCAGACGCGCCGGCTGATCGAGGTCTGCCGCCAGCGCGACACCCCCATCATCACCTTCGTCAACAAGATGGACCGCGAGGTGCGCGAGCCCCTGGACATCCTGGACGAGGTCGAACGTGAACTCGGCATGGCCTGCGTGCCGATGACCTGGCCGGTCGGCCACGGCAAGACCTTCGGCGGCATCATGAACCTGCGCACGCAGGCGATGACGGTGTTCGAGGCCGGTTCCGAGCGCCGGCCGCAGGATTTCGAGACCATTCCGCTGTCGGACCGCGCGACCCTGCTGGCGCGCTTCGGCCACGAATACGAGACCGCCGAACAGAGCATGGAACTGGCCGTGGGCGCGTCACCGGCCTGGGACCACGCGGCCTTCCTGGCGGGCAAGCAGACGCCCGTGTTCTTCGGCTCCGGCGTGAACAACTTCGGCGTGGCCGAAGTGCTGGAGGCCCTGGTGGACCTGGCGCCTTCGCCCGGACCGCGCACCAGCCAACTCGTCGCCAAGGGGCAGACCCAGCTCAAGGAAGTGCGGCCGGACGACGCTTACTTCTCCGGCGTGGTGTTCAAGGTGCAGGCCAACATGGACGCCAACCACCGCGACCGGATCGCCTTCGTGCGCATGGCGTCCGGCCAGTACCGGCCGGGGATGAAGCTCAAGGTGCAGCGCACCGGCAAGGAATTGCGGCCGACCTCGGTCGTGACCTTTCTGTCGCAGCGCCGCGAGGCGGTGGACGAAGCCTACGCCGGCGACATCATCGGCTTCACCACGCACGGCGGGGTGCAGCTGGGCGACACCATCACGGACGGCGCGGATCTGCAGTTCACCGGCCTGCCGTTCTTCGCGCCCGAGCTGTTCATGACGGTGATCCTGAAGAATCCCCTGCGCACCAAGCAGCTGCAGCAGGGCCTGGCCCAGCTCGGCGAGGAAGGCGCGATCCAGGTGTTCCGGCCGCAGGTCGGCGGCCCCATGCTGCTGGGGGCGGTAGGCCAGCTGCAGTTCGAGGTGGTGCAGCACCGCCTGAAGGCCGAGTACGACGCCGATATCCGCCTGGAGAGCTGCCAATACACCGGCGCGCGCTGGATCACGGCGGACACGCCCGCCGAACTGCGCGCCTTCGTCGACGCGTACCCGCAGCGCATGGCGCTGGATGCGGCCAACACCCTGGCCTTCCTGTGCACCTCGCCCTATGACGTGCGGCTGGCGCAGGAGCGCTTTCCCAAGATCCACTTCCACCCGCTGCGCGAGCATGCGGGGCTCGCGCTGCACACCGGCTGAGCGGCCCCGCCATGGCGCCCAAACTGCTCTTCGCTGTCCTGCATTACGGCGTCCTGCTTCTGTTCGCCGCGTCCTGCTGGGGCTATGGACGCGCGCTGCTCGCGCGCACCCTGAGGGCCGGCACGGTCGATCCGTGGCTGGCTCACGGGCTTTGCATCACGGCGGGGCTGGGCCTGTGGATCTGCGCGCTGCAGCTGCTCGGCATCGCGGGGCTGCTGAGGACGCCGGCGATCTACGCGCTGGCGGCCGGCGGATGGATGGCGGCCGCGCACCGGCGGGTCGCGCAACGCCGGGCCGCCGGCGCGCCGGTCTCGTTGCCGCCGAAGATGCCGGACCTCGCTTCCGCGATCGTGCTGTTGGCGGCCAGCGCCACGCTGGGTTCGCCGCTGCGCCCGCCGCATCTGTGGGACGAGTTGTCCTACCACCTGCCGCACGCGCGGGAATGGGCCGAAGCGGGCTCGCTCGTCATCAACGAGTGGCTGCGCTATCCCTGGTTCCCCTTCAATTTCGACCTGCTGTTCGCCGCCGCCCTGCTGGTGTACGACGACGTCATGCCGCACCTGATCCATGCCATGGCAGGTTGGCTGGTCGCGCTGCTGCTCTACCGCATCGCGATCGCCCGGATAGGCCGCGGCCCCGCGTGCCTGGCGGCCCTGATCTGGCTCTGGCTCACGAAAGACGATTACGCCGGTGCCTACATCGACATGGGCGTGACGCTGTTCGTGCTGGCCGCCTACGCCGCATTCGAACTGTGGCGCGAGCAGCCGGGCCGGCGCGCATGGCTGGCGCTGTGCGCTTTCAGCCTGGGCGTGGCGATCGGCTCGAAGTATCAGGCGCTGAGCTTGCTGCCGCTGCTGGCCTGCGGCATCGCCTGGATCGACAGGCGCGCCAGGACCTGGGCGGTCACGCTCTTCTGGCTGGCCGTCCCCTGCGCGTACTGGTACCTGCGCAACCTGCTGATCACGGGCGACCCGTTCAACCCCCTGGGCGGCTGGCTGTTCGGCTTTTTCGACTGGAATGCCGGCGACCTGCAATACCAGTTGCAGGACATTGGCTGGGCACACGGCTGGCCCGGCCGGGTGCTGTGGCCGGCCGCCGCCGCGCTGCTGATGAAAAGCGCCTGGCAGCCCCCGCAGCAGCGCACGGCCCTGCTGTTTTGCGTCTACGCGGTAGCGGTCTGGCTGGCCTCGTCCCA
>JAMPXR010000354.1 GCA_023701085.1 Ramlibacter sp.
GAGATGAAGGTCGAGCTCATGCAGAAAAGCGCCCAGGCCGCGGCCCCCGCGGCCGGACCCGCCGCGATGATCCCGGCCAGCACCAGCAAGCTCAGGGGCACACCCCGGGCAATCAGGAAATCGGCGCTCAGGCCCCGGCGCGCCAGCCAGGGATTGAGCATGCCCCAGGTCCAGAAGGTGCACAGCATGCTCAGGTTGATGACGAACAGTCCGCCGGCCGCTTCCAGCGGTGCATAACCGGCCACCCGCACCATCCAGGGCCCCGCCCACAAGGTCTGGATCGCGATCATGCCGCCGTAGTTGAAAAAGCCGATCCCGCTGACTCGGCGGAAATAGGGATGGCGCCACACGTCGGCGTAGCTGCCGAAGCGGGCGCGCGTTTGCGCCTCGGGGGCTTCCCAGCGCGGCACTTTCCAGGCGATCGCCACCATGGCCGCGCCGACCGCCAGCGCCAGGCCCCAGAACAGCGGGCGCCAGCCGACCCAGGGCATGAGCCATTGCACCGGCAGCGTGGACGCGAGCATGCCGAAGGAGCCGGTCATCAGCATCCAGGAGTTCGCCCTCAGCTGGTCGGTGGGCGCGAGCCAGCGCCGGAAGCCCGTGAGCGGGGCCATCAGGCAGGCGCTGACCCCGATGCCGCACAGCACGCGCGCCGCCAGCAGCGCCTCGAAGCCGGTCGCCAGCGCGAACGCCGCGCAGCCGGCCACGGCGACCAGCAGGAAACCGAGGACCACGCGTTTGGGCCCATGGCGGTCCAGCCAGTTGCCCAGCGGCAGCTGGGTGGCGGCGAAACCGAAGAAATAACCGCCGGCCAGCAGTCCCAGCTGCTGCGCGCTCAACTCGAACTCGCGGGTCAGCGTCGGCGACAGCGTGGCCGTGATCGAGCGCAGCAACGCCGACAAGAAATAGCCCAACGCGAAGGCGAGGAACACCGCGACGGCGCTGCGGCGCGAGAGCAACGAGCCCGCAGGCGACGGGACCTCGGCAAGGGTGGCTCGGCGCATCGGGTGATTATCCGTTTTGCCGCGAGGCCGCCGCCGGGGGCGAGCGGCCGTGGGCCGCGGCGCGCCGACACGCCGCAGCGGGCGCCGTGCGATCCGCGATCAGGCGCCAGCGCGATGAAGGTCGAGCCGGGGCGGCACGATGGCTTCAGCGCAGGGCGGCGGTCATCGCTTCGCCAACCGGCCCCGCCGCGGCCGCGTCCTGGGCTGGCGCCGGCTGGGCCGCGTTGCAGTAGTGCAGCAGCAGGCCAGTCAGCAGGGCGCCCCCCACGATGTTGCCCAAGGTCACCGGAAGCTGGTTCCAGAACAGCCACTGCGTCGCCCCGATGCCGGCGCCCAGTAGCATGGCGGTCGGGATGACGAACATGTTGACCACGGAGTGCTCCAGCGCGAGGGCGAAAAAGGTCGCGACCGGCAGCCAGATCGCGGCGATCTTGCCGGTGGTCGACGTGGAGCTCAATCCCAGGACGGTGCCCATGGCCACCATCCAGTTGCACAGGATGCCTTTGACGAAGGCCGTCCACCAGCCGGCGGCGCCGGCGTGTTCGTAGACCAGGGTCTTGGACTGGGCTACGGCCACGATCTTTGCACCCAGCGGGCCGGCGTCCTGGATGAAGGCTTCGGTGAGCATCACGGAAAGCAGGAAACCGACGAAGATGCAACCGAGGAAATTGCCCAGGTAGACCCAGCCCCAGTTGCGCAGCATCGCGGCATAGCCCGTCCTGCCGCGCACGATGCCTACCGGCAGGATGGCGAAGTTGCCGGTGGCCAGTTCCAGGCCGAGCAGCACGATCATGGCGAAGCCCACCGGAAACACTGCGCCTGAAATCAGCGCGGCGGCGCCTGTGGCGAAACCCTCCGACGCCTTGAACGCCAGGGCCGTGGCGTAGGCGAGCAACGCGCCCGAGAGAAAGCCCTTGAGCAGCATCGTGCGCGTCCCCAGGGCGGCTTTCTTCACGCTGGCGGCTTCGACCTCTTCCATCAACCTTTGCGGGGCGACATAGTCCATGACTTCCTCCCGTCAAGCCAGCTTCGAGTGCGGCCGGCCCCCGCCGCCGCTGGCCACGCCCGGCGCGCCGGCCATGCGCGGGCCGCCGACGAACAAGCTGCCCAGCCAGCAGGCGAACAGCAGCACGGCGAGCTGGACCATCCACCATCCGGCGCTTTCCTGCTGGTCCACCAGGTAGTTGTTGCATACGCGCACGGGCGCGGCGATGTAGAGCCAGCCCAGCACCGCCAGCATGCTGATGGCATTGGTCCACACGAAGCTGCGGCCCATGACTTCGAGCCGTTTCCAGGCCAGGCCCAGCGGCAGGCCCACGAGCAGGGGCAGGCTGAGGAACTTCGCCGCCTCGTTCCACCCATGCGTCAATGCGTCGTCCAGCGCGCGCGGCAGCATCCAGTACGTCGAGGCGAACGTCGCGAGCAGCACGCAAGGGATGGCGCCTCCGGCGGCGGCGAGCAAGCGGTCCTGCAGGCGCCACGGCAGCAAGCGGCATGACAGGGCACCGATGGCCGCGAGCAACGGGATCTGCACCAGCATGTGGCCGGTCATGCTCGCCTCCATCCATCCGCGCACGCTGGGCGTCGCCAGCACCAGGTAGAGCGCCGCGGCGCCGATGCCGGCATGCCGTGCGAAAGCCGTGCGCATCACCATCGCGCGATCCTGTCGGCGAACCGCGCCGGCTGGTCGATATCGCCGATCAGCGCCAGCCTGCCGTCCCGGTCGAGCAGGTGGATGGCCGCGTTGTGCTCGAAGCCGCCCAGGCCGTCGGGGATCACGACGACGCCGAAGGTTTCCAGCAGGGCTTGCAGTTGCGCGGCATCGCGCACCCGGGCCACGCGCCAGTGCCGGCCGTCGGCGCCGTGGGCGTTGCCGTAGGCCTTGAGGCTGGCGGGATCGTCGCGCGCGGGATCGAAGCTGACGCTGACCAGCGCGAACCCCGATCCCAGCATCCGCGGGGGAACCTGGTCGCGGATTTGCCGGAACGCGGTGCCCAGCGTGCGGCAGATCGTCATGCAGCGCGTGTAGATGAACTCCACCGCCAGCAGCTTGCCGCGGTAGTCCTGCAAGCTGAAGACGCGCCCGTCCTGGTCTTCTAGCACGGCGGGGGGCAGCGGCCGCGGCGCCCGGAGGATCTCCGCGCGGCGCGCCGCTTCGGCGGTGTAGGAGACAAAGCCGTCGGTGCTGCGCCAGAGAAGAGCGACGCCCAGCACGGCCACCTGCACCGTCATGACGGCGCTGCGCCCCATGCGTTTCACGCCGCCGCCCCCTGCGCCAGCGAGGCGCGCGGGTAATCGCGGCTCGCCGGCCCCAGGCGGGACAGGAAGCGCACGATGAACAGCAGCGAAGCGGCCAGCACCAGGGCGGCGAACAGCGAACCGATGCGGTCGTAAGGCAGCCACTGCGGCAGGTGCACGGCATAGCGCCGTGCGACGCTTTGCCGGCCCGAGTAGAGAAAGGCCAGCGTGAAGCCGAGCGTGCCGGTCGTGAACGCCCAGAACGCGGCCCGGTCGAGCAGGCTTTCATCGGCGTCGCGGTTCGACTTGCCCAGGAAGTACATGAACCCGAACACCATCGCGACCATGCCCAGCAGCAGGTAGGTGTGGAAGTGGCCCGGCACCCACAGCGTGTTGTGCATCACGTAATTCACCGTGATGGTGCCGTCGATGAAAGCCGGCATGGCGCCGGCGGCCCACCCGAACAGCGAGACGAACAGCAGCGCGCAGGCCATGTCCCAGCGGATGCCGGAGCGGTACACGATCATCAGGGCGCCGTAGCCGGTGACCACCAGGATCGGGAAGGTGTTGAGATAGCCGATGAC
>JAMPXR010000355.1 GCA_023701085.1 Ramlibacter sp.
ACAAAGCCGAAACCCTTGGAACGGCCGGTGTCGCGCTCCATCATGACCTTGGCGCTGGAGACGGTGCCGTACTGGCTGAACGCCTGTTCCATGTCGCTGTCGCGGTAAGAATAGGGCAGGTTGCCCACGTAAAGTTTGTTGCCCATGAAGGGACTCCTGAAAAAAAACACACTGCAGCAGTGGAGTCCGAAAGACGCAATAACAAACCACGCGAAACCGACCGTTCACCGCAAACCCTGCCGCCCCCGAGGGCGGCACATGCCATTATGGGCCATCCGGGGCGTTTGTCCATCCGCCGCGTCATCCGGCGGCTTTATTCCTCGGTGTAGTGGCGCCAGCGCTGCAAGGCGTTGCGCATGGTCAACATCTGGCGCTCGAACACCGGGCAGGCACGGCAGGCCGCCAGATGCAGCCGCAGGGCGACGCGTTCCACCAGCGGCAGCGCGCGATCCTCCCGGGCCACCAGGAGGGCCGTGACTTCCTTGCAGGTGCGGCGCAGGATCATGGGGCGCGGCCTCCAAACCAGTTGAGTTCCAGGCATTCGCGCAGCCGCAACCGCGCCCGATGCAGCTGGACGTAGAGATTGGTCGGCGTAAGCCCGAGTTCCTTACAGATTTCCTCGCTGGAAAGCTCCAGCCATTCGCGCATCAGGAAGATGCGGCCCATGGCGGCCGGCAGCTTTTCCGCGCAGGCCTCCAGGATGGCGAAGAACTGGCGCGAATTGAGTTCCTGCTCGGGGTCGCCCCAGTCGGCCGGCATGGCGCCGAAATGCCCGTCGGCCTTGAACGCCAGCGACCCCAGCTCTTCGCCGCCGTCGTCCTCGTCTTGCTGCAAGCTCACTTCGCGGCGGCGTTCGCGCAGGATGTCGATCACCTTGTGCTTGAGGATGCCCACCAGCCAGGTCTTGAGCTGGCTCCTGTTGGCGAAGGACTGCGGTTTGGCCAGCGCGGCCAGTAGCGTCTCGGAGACGGCGTCCTCGGCCCAGGCCTCATTGCGCAGCTGCAGGCGGGCGAAGCGCAACAGATAGCCCTGGTATTCGGACAATTGGCTTTCGACCGTCATGGGGCCCACTGTAGGAACGAAGGGCCATGGCGTCCAGTGCCGCACGGCAGCGGCTTGGCGTCCCGGCGGCGGATGCGCGAAGGCGGGCGCGGCTCACCAGGGTGCTTCGCGCTCCGGCGTGGCGCCGATGCGGTGGATGGCCAGGTCCGCGCCTTCGTATTCCTGCTCGGCCGACAGGCGCAGGCCGGTCGCCGCCTTGATCCCGCCATAGACGGCAAAGCCCGCGGCCAGGGCCCATGCCACGCCGATCAGGGTTCCCGCCAGCTGGCTGGTGAAACTGACGCCGCCCAGCCCGCCCAGCGCCTTGCTGCCGAAGATGCCGGCCGCGATGCCGCCCCAGGCGCCGCACAGGCCATGCAGCGGCCACACGCCCAGCACGTCGTCGATCTTCCAGCGGTTCTGGGTCAGCGTGAACATGATCACGAAGGTGGCGCCGGCGATGGCGCCGACCACCAGCGCGCCCAGCGGATGCATGAGGTCGGAGCCGGCGCAGACCGCCACCAGCCCGGCCAGCGGGCCGTTGTGCACGAAGCCGGGGTCGTTGCGGCCCGCCGCCAGCGCCGCCAGCGTGCCGCCCACCATGGCCATCAGGGAATTGACCGCGACCAGGCCCGAGATCTTGTCGATCGTCTGGGCGCTCATGACATTGAAGCCGAACCAGCCCACGGTCAGGATCCAGGCGCCCAGGGCCAGGAATGGGATGTTGGAGGGCGGGTGGGCCGACATCGCGCCATCCTTGCGGTAGCGGTTGCGCCGCGCACCCAGCAGCAGCACGGCCGGCAGCGCGAGCCAGCCGCCCATCGCGTGCACCACGACCGAGCCGGCGAAATCATGAAACTCCGCGCCGGTGGCGGACTTCAACCAGGCCTGGATGCCGAAGGCCTGGTTCCAGGCCACGCCTTCGAACAGCGGGTAGACCACGCCGACCAGGACCGCGGTCGCGATGAGCTGGGGACCGAAGCGGGCCCGCTCGGCGATGCCGCCGGAGATGATCGCGGGAATCGCCGCGGCAAAGGTCAGCAGGAAGAAGAATTTCACCAGCTCGTAGCCGTTGCGGGCCGCCAGTTGCTCCGCGCCCACGAAGAAGCTGGTGCCGTAGGCCACCCCGTAGCCCAGGACGAAGTACATCACCGTGGACACCGAAAAATCCACCAGGATCTTGACCAGCGCGTTCACCTGGTTCTTCTTGCGTACCGTGCCCAGCTCGAGGAACGCGAAGCCCGCATGCATGGCAAGCACCATGATGCCGCCCAGCAGGATGAACAGCGCGTCCGAGCCCTGTTTTAGTGCTTCCATGTTCCCTCTTCGGTCGAAATGCCTGTTGTTGGTGCGCGGCGCCGCGCGGCGGGGGGCGCGCACCAGATCGAAGCAACAAGTGCGCCACGAGCGTGCGCCCATCGCGCGCGCGAACTCCGCAGTAAAATGGCGGCTGTCATCGGGGAGTAGCCTCCCTTCAAATCCGAGAGGGGTTTGCGTCAACACACTTGGGGCCCTGCGCCCCATGGCGCAGACGGTGTTCAGGACTTGGCGAGACCTTTGACTGCGCAGCCTCCGCTGGCCGGGGAGGCCGCGCAGTCATCGCGTGCTCTGCCGGCCTGGGACCTCATCGTGGAAGCCTTCTTCGTCTCGACCGGCATCGTCGCCCTGGCTGAAATGGGCGACAAGACGCAACTGCTGTCGCTGGTGCTGGCCGCGCGTTTTCGCAAACCCTGGCCGATCGCGGCCGGCATCCTGGCCGCCACCCTGGCCAACCACACGCTGGCCGGCGCCGCCGGCGCCTGGATCACCACGGTGCTCGGGCCGCAGGCGCTGCGCTGGGTGCTGGGCGGCTCGTTCATCGCCATGGCGCTGTGGATGCTTATCCCCGACCGGCTGGACGAAGGCGGCGGCGGCAAGGCGCCGCGCCTGGGTGTGTTCGGCACCACGCTGCTGGCCTTCTTCCTGGCCGAGATGGGCGACAAGACGCAGGTGGCCACGGTGATGCTGGCGGCGCAGTACACGGGCTGGCTGTGGGTGGTGGCGGGGACCACGCTGGGCATGATGGTGGCCAACGTGCCGGTGGTCTGGTTCGGCGACCGCGTCACCCGGCACGTGCCGATCCGCGTCGTCCACATGGTGTCGGCGGTGATCTTCGCGGGGCTGGGCGCGGCGGCGCTGGTCCCCGGCCTGGCCGATTTTCAGGACGCCGGCGCGCTGCGCCGGTAAACCCGGGCGATGCGCGCCACTTCGCCCCGCGCGCAGGCGCCGGATCCATCCGGTTCGGTCAGGCCGGCCCGCGATCTGCACGTATACTAGTGGAGCGCCGATTTGCTGCAGCTTGCGGGCGCTCAATAAATCCAGCTAAAGAACGAACGCCCTCGCACCCGGCCTCGCCTCTTTAGCGTCGCCGGGTTTTCCGTTTTTATGATCGTCACGCCGCAATCGATGGACTTTCCCGAGCCGCTCGCGCTGCAAAGCGGCGCGTCGATCCGCGGCTATTCGCTGGCGTACGAAACCTACGGCACGCTCAATGCGGACGCCAGCAACGCCGTGCTCATCTGCCACGCGCTGAATGCGTCGCACCACGTGGCCGGCAGCTACGCAGGCCAGGACAAGTCCGAAGGCTGGTGGGACTCGATGATCGGGCCGGGCAAGCCGGTGGACACCGACCGCTTCTTCGTGATCGGCGTCAACAACCTGGGATCGTGCTTCGGCTCGACCGGCCCGATGCACGTCAATCCGGACACCGGCCGGATCTACGGCGCCGATTTCCCGGTCGTCACG
>JAMPXR010000356.1 GCA_023701085.1 Ramlibacter sp.
CCACATCGAAAGCGCCAGGAAGTTCAGCTCGAGCCGGCCGGGCTGCGCGACATGCACGGCAAGCAAGGCGCTGAGCGCCGCGATCGATTGCGTCGCCACGACGGCCAGCAGCCAGGCGCCGCTGATGCCCTGGTGCAGCGGCGGCTTTTGCTTCTTCACCGTGAAGCCCGTGAAGATGGTGTAAGTCAGTCCTATCCACAGCACGGCGCCCACTGCCCAAAGCACCATGGCGACGCGCAATTGCGCCTCCAGCAGCACGAATTGGCTGCCCAGGACGCAAGTGCCTGCCACGGTGGTGAAAAAGCCGGGTCCGCGAAGATGGTCGATCAGGTCGTCGAAGAACCGGCGCGGGTAGCGCACGGCGCGCGCCAGGGTCAGAAACCACAGCACGACGTAAACGGCGCAATTGAGCAGGAACAATGCTTTCGCGACGGATCGCAGGCCCTGCAGGTGTGCCGCGATCGAGACAATCCCCGTCGCCATGACCATGCCGAAATAGGCCGGCGACAGCCCGGCCAGCTGGGCGGGCGCGGCTTCTTCCTGCGGCCCGGGAAGCGGCGGGCTTTCGGGTTTGTCTGAGATGCTTGTCATCGCGCGTGGCGGCGGGCGTCCTTGCGCATCGCCGGTACGCGAGCTTACCGAAGTTCAGACCTGTCGGCGTGTGCGACCCGACCACCGCGTGCCCGGCCTTCCTGAAGTTGATGCGCATCAAGGACGCCGCCCCGGGCGCCGGAGTATGAACGGGGCGAGCGTGTGCAGCGCCTGGCCGAACATGGAGCGCTCGGGGGGAGCCACGGAGGGCATGGCATCATCCCGCCGCCCGCTCGCTGCCTTCGTGTCTTCAGAGGAAACAACATGAAAGATGCCTTTGGACGGTCCCGCGGCCTGCTCGGCGCTCTCGCGCTCCTGCTGCTGGGCGCCTGCGCTGCAACGGGCCCGCAGGCCTTCGTCTGGTCGCCACCGGCCGCCTGGAAGATGGCCCAGCGCAACACCGGCAGCTACGGCAAGGACATGCAGCTCCAGATGACGCGCGGCGACACGACCTGGAACGGCGCCGCGGCAGTCACGTTGGCGCAGTCGACCGGGATGAAGTTCATCGCGACGCCGCAGGGCGGCCGCTTGCATGCGCTGCTCGCACCCGATGGCAGGCCGCTGATCAGCTGGGATCCGCCCGTCGGCTTCGATTTCCCGCTGCAGGTCGGCAAGGCATTCAAGAGCCGCCACCGCATGACGTCCCACGCAAGGGGCATGGTCACCGACATGGAGTTCTCGTGCACGGTGCCCGCCTACGAGAAGGTGACCGTGCCGGCCGGCACCTTCGACGCGTATAAAGTCACTTGCACGTCCGCTGGCACCTCGGAGATCTATTGGCTGGCGCCGTCGGTGGGCATAGGCGTCAAGACCAGCTTCACGCGGCCCGAGGGCAGCCCGTTCGGAGCGGGCACCCAGCAGGCGGAACTGCTCGAGTTCCGGCGTTGAGCGAACGAGGGGTCGGGCGGCACGGGCGCTGTGCCCCTCGACCCCAATGAGGCCTGGCGGCAGTCGGGCCGGAGATCGGACCGGACGAGCCCGGCCTCAGGGTAATCCTAGGGTTTTTGCCGAGCGGCGCTCCCTAGAATGTGTTGCAGTGCAATACACAAAGCGCCGGACCGTGCACGCCTGCCAGGAGCTCCATCAGTGCAAACCAAGAAAGCCAAGCCCGCCAAGCCCTCGCAGCGCGTCATCAAGAAATATCCCAACCGGCGGCTCTACGACACCGACACCTCCGCCTACATCACCCTGACCGAGGTCAAGCAGCTGGTGATGGAGCACGAGCCCTTCGTGGTGCGCGACGCCAAGACCAACGAGGACCTCACCCGCAGCATCCTGCTGCAGATCATCCTGGAAGAAGAGGCGGGCGGCGCCCCCATGTTCAGCGAAGCCGCGCTGGCCAACCTGATCCGGTTCTACGGCCATGCGGCGCAGGGGTTCATGGGCACCTACCTCGAAAAGAACGTGCAGGCCTTTACCGACATCCAGGCCAAGCTGGCCGAGCAGTCCAAGACGCTCACGCCCGAAATGTGGGCGCAGTTCATGAGCCTGCAGAACCCCTTGATGCAGGGCATGATGGGCAGCTACGTCGAGCAGTCCAAGAACATGTTCGAGAAGATGCAGGAGCAGATGGCCAAGCAGACCGAGCAGATGTTCGGCGCGTTCGGGATCGCACCGACCAAGCGCTGAAGCGCTTGCGCTGCCGCTGTGCGGACATTGGCCCTCTGGGACAATACGGCATGAGCGAAGTTGCCTCACCCGAATCCAAGACTCCCAAAGTCGGTTTCGTCAGCCTGGGCTGCCCCAAGGCGCTGACGGACTCCGAACTGATCCTGACGCAGCTCGGCGCGGAAGGCTACGAAACCTCCAAGACCTTCGAGGGCGCCGACCTGGTGATCGTCAATACCTGCGGCTTCATCGATGACGCCGTGCGCGAAAGCCTGGACACGATAGGCGAAGCCCTGGCCGAAAACGGCCGGGTGATCGTCACCGGCTGCCTGGGCGCCAAGGCGGGAGAGGGCGGCGGCAACCTGGTGCGGCAGATGCACCCGTCGGTGCTGGCCGTCACGGGCCCGCACGCGACGCGCGAAGTCATGGACGCGGTGCACGCCAACCTGCCCAGGCCACACGATCCTTTCGTCGACCTGGTACCGCCGGCCGGCATCAAGCTCACGCCACGGCATTACGCCTACCTCAAGATCAGCGAAGGCTGCAATCACCATTGCACCTTCTGCATCATCCCGTCGATGCGGGGCGACCTGGTCAGCCGGCCGATCGGGGACGTGTTGAAGGAAGCGAAGGCCCTGTTCGAGAGCGGCGTGAAGGAACTGCTGGTGATCAGCCAGGACACCTCGGCCTACGGCGTGGACCTGAAGTACCGGACCGGCTTCTGGGAGGGACGGCCGGTCCGCACACGCATGCTGGAACTGGTTCAGGCGCTGGGTGAAATGGCGCAGCCGTACGGCGCATGGGTCCGCTTGCATTACGTCTATCCGTACCCATCTGTCGATGAAGTGATCCCCTTGATGGCCACCGGCAAGGTGCTGCCTTACCTGGACGTGCCTTTCCAGCACAGCCATCCGGACGTGCTGCGCCGCATGAAGCGGCCGGCCAGCGGCGAGCAGAACCTGGAGCGTATCCAGCGCTGGCGCGAGGCCTGTCCCCAGATCGTGATCCGCAGCACGTTTATCGCGGGCTTTCCGGGCGAGACGCAGGCCGAATTCGACCACCTGCTGCAATTCATGCGTGAAGCGCGGATCGATCGCGCCGGCTGCTTCGCCTACAGCCCGGTGGAGGGCGCGGCCGCGAATTCGCTGGACGGCATGTTGCCGCGCGAGCTGCGCGAGGAGCGCCGCGCGCGCTTCATGGCGGTCGCGGAAGAAGTTTCGACCGCCAAGCTGCGCGAGCGCATCGGGGCGACCATGCAGGTGCTGGTTGATTCGGCCCCGGCTTTGGGCCGCAAAGGCGGGCTGGGGCGTTCCTATGCCGATGCGCCGGAGATCGACGGCACCGTGAGGCTGCTGCCGCCGGAAAAACTCAGCAAGCGGCTGGCCGTGGGCGAATTCACCCAGGCGCGGGTGGTGGCCACCGAAGGGCACGATCTGGTGGCGGTGCCGGTCTGAGCTCCCGCGGCCAGTGCCCGGTGACGGACTTTCCTGGCGCACCAACAACAAAGCCGGCTGCGCCGGCTTATGATGTTTTCTGGTGCCCAGGAAGGGACTCGAACCCCCACGATGTTACTCGCTAGTACCTGAAACTAGTGCGTCTACCAATTCCGCCACCTGGGCATTTCA
>JAMPXR010000357.1 GCA_023701085.1 Ramlibacter sp.
AGCACCGAGTTCATCCGCGAGGTGGACGAGACCTACACCGCGCAGGCCATGATCATGACCGACCGCGACAACAACCAGATCACCGCGTTCCATCCGGGCGCCATGATGCACGCCCACGTCACGCGCATCGAGGCGCGGCCCGACATCAAGCTGGGCATCATCTCGCCGGACGGCCGCGACGCCATGATCGAGCACGCGCGGCAGTTCGAGGCGGCGGGCATTCCCTTCGTGTTCGACCCCGGGCAGGGCCTGCCGATGTTCGACGGGACGGAATTGGCCGCCTTCATCGGGGCGTCCACCTGGGTGACGGTGAACGACTACGAGGGCAAGATGCTCAGCGAGCGCACCGGCTGGAGCAGCGCCGAGATCTCGCGGCGCGTCGCGGGGCTGGTCGTGACCCTCGGCGGCGAAGGCTGCGAGGTCTGGATCGACGGCGAGAAAACCCTGGTCCCGCCGGTCAAGCCGCGCGAGATCGTCGATCCGACCGGCTGCGGCGACGCCTGGCGCGGCGCGCTGCTCTACGGGCTCGAGCAGGGCTGGCCGCTGCTGCGCTGCGCGCGCCTGGGCAACCAGGTCGGCGCGATCAAGATCGCCAGCCGCGGCCCGCAGAACTACGACCTGAGCAAGCTCCTGAGACGCGTCTGAGCGGCCGCGCGCGTGCTCAGACGCGCGCGAAGCTCACGCCGCCGTCGACCACGACGGTGTGACCCACCACGTAATCACCCGCGCGCGCCGCCAGGTAGATGGCCACGCCGGTCATGTCCTCGTCCGTACCGATACGGCCCGCTGGAACATGGCGCGCGACTTCGTCGCCATGGTCGCGCGCCTGTCGGTTCATCTCGGAGGCGAACGCGCCCGGCGCGATACCGCTGACCACGATGTTGTCCCGGATCAGGCGCAGCGCCATGCGCTTGGTCAGGTGGACCAGGCCGGCCTTGCTGGCGGCGTAGGAGTAGGTCTCCCAGGGATTGACCGCGATGCCGTCGATCGAAGCGATATTGATCACCTTGGCGGGCCGCGTCTTCGCCGCCGCCCGCAGCGCCTCGTGCAGCGCCTGGGTCAGGAAGAAGGGCGACTTCAGGTTCAGGTCCACGACCTTGTCCCAGCCCTTTTCGGAAAAGCTGTCGAAGTCTTCGCCCCAGGCGGCCCCCGCGTTGTTGACGAGGATATCCAGGGAAGCTTGCTTTGCGCTGTACGCCGCGGCCAGGCCGCGCGCACCCTCCACCGTGGACACGTCGGCCGGCAAGGCAAAGCACGGACCGATCGCGGAAAGCTCGGCGGCGGTTTCCTCGCAGGCGGCGGCTTTGCGCGACGAGATGTAGACACGCGCGCCGTGCGTCAGAAAGCCCTTGGCGATCATGCGGCCGATGCCGCGCGAGCCGCCCGTGACCAGCGCGGTGCGGCCTTCGAGGGAGAAGAGATGTTTCATGTCGGTTTCCCCGGTGCGAACCGCACACGTTAGCGCCCGGCGCGCGGGCGGCCAATCACCTGGATGACAGGCGGCAGCGCAGGTCTGCGAAACGGTTCAGGGAGCGGTCGACGTCGAAGGTGCCGCGACATCGGCGGTGCGGCTGCGGCGGCGCTCGAGGAAGTCCTGCAGTTCGCCCACCACGCCCTTGCGGAAGGCCAGCACGCAGACCACGAAGATCGCGCCGATGATCACCGTCACCCAGGCGCCGACCTTGTCGGCCAGCAGGTTTTGCAGCGAGACCACGACGCCGGCGCCGAACACCGGCCCAAAGAACGTTCCCACACCGCCGAGCAGGCTCATCAGGATGACTTCGCCCGACATCGACCAGTGCACATCCGACAATGTCGCGAACCCCATCACCAGGGTCTTGAGGGCGCCGGCCAGTCCGGACAGGGCCGCCGAGAGCACGAACGCGAGCAGCTTGTAGCGGTCCACCTCGTAGCCCAGGGAGATGGCCCGCGGTTCATTTTCCCGGATCATCTTGAGCACCTGGCCGAACGGCGAAGTGACGATCCGGCGAATGGCGAGAAAGCAAAGCACGAAAATGGCGGCCACCACGTAATACATCGTGGTGTCGGAGGCCAGCGGCAACAGGCCGAACAGCTTGCCGCGCGGCACGCCCTGAAGACCGTCCTCGCCGCCGGTAAACGGGGCCTGCAGGCTGATGAAGAAGACCATCTGCGCCAGCGCCAGCGTGATCATGGCAAAGTAGATGCCTTGGCGCCGGATGGCGACCAGCCCGAAGATCAGGCCCAGGAACGTGGATGCCGCCACCCCCGCCAGCATGCCCAGTTCGGGCGACCACCCCTGCGCCTTGATGAACCAGCCGGCCACGTAGGCGGCGCTGCCGAAAAACGCGGCATGGCCGAAGGACAGCAGTCCGGTAAAGCCCAGCAGCAGGTTGAAAGCGCAGGCGAACAGCGCGAAGCACAGGAGCTTCATCACGAACACCGGGTACAACCCGATCATGGGGGCGAGCAACAGCAGCGCCAGCAGGGCGGCGTATGTGATGCGCAGCAGTTTCGGGGAGGATTTCATGGCCTATGCCTCCTTGCCGAACAGGCCTGCCGGCCGCACCATCAGCACGATCACCATGATGACGAAGACCACCACGTTGGACGCCTCCGGATAGAAGACGCGGGTCAGCCCCTCGATCACCCCGAGCCCGAGGCCGGTGATCACGGAGCCAAGAATGGAGCCCATGCCGCCGATCACGACAACGGCGAACACCACGATGATCAGGTTGGAGCCCATGAGCGGAGTGACCTGGATCACCGGCGCGGCCAGGACGCCCGCCATGGCCGCGAGAGCCGCTCCCGCACCATAGGTGAGCATCACCATCAGCGGCACGTTCACGCCGAAGGCTTGCACCAGCTTGGCGTTCTCGGTGCCGGCACGCAGGTAAGCGCCCAGCCGCGTACGTTCGATCAGGAACCAGGTGCCCAGGCACACGACGAGCGAGGCGACGACGACCCACGCGCGGTAGTTGGGCAGGACCATGAAGCCGAGATTGGTGGCGCCGGACAGCAGTTCGGGAACCGGGTAGGACTGGCCGGACACACCATACTGTTCGCGCAACATGCCCTCGAAGATCAAGGCCAGGCCGAACGTCAGGAGCAGGCCATACAGGGGATCGAGCCCATACAGGCGTTTCAGGAACAGGCGTTCGATGGCGATGCCGACGATGCCCACGGCCAGCGGCGCCAGGATCAGGGCCAGCCAGTAGTTCACGCCCCACCGATCCAGCATGAACCAGCCGGCGTACGCGCCGAGCATGTACAGGGCCCCGTGCGCGAAGTTGACGATGTCCAGCAGCCCGAAAATGACGGCCAGCCCCAGGCTCAGCATGGCGTAGAACGCGCCATTGACCAAACCCAGCATGAGCTGGCCGAGAAACGCCTGGAGGGGAATGCCGAGGATTTCCATGCGGGGCTAAGGGTTGGGGGGAGTCGCGTCGGTTCGGTACGGTTGCAGTGAGGGATCGGGAACGAGGATCAGGGGCGAGGGGGCTGTTTTCCCAGCCCCCAGCCCCAGGTCCCTAGTCCCTTATTTCCATAACGGGCACTTGGTGTCGGCCTTGGTGGTCCAGGCGGCTTCGCCCTTGATGGTCTGGACGACGTTGTAGTAGTCCCAGGGCTCGACGCTCTTGTCCGGGCTCTTGACCTGCAGCAGGTACATGTCGTGGACCATGCGGCCGTCGCCGCGGATGAACCCGCCCTTGGCGAAGACATCGTTGACCGGCGTCTTGCGCATCTGCGCCAGCACCTTGTCGGCGTCGTCGCTGCCGGTGGCCTTGACCGCCTTCAGGTATTGCAGCGCGGCCGAGTAGTCGCCGGCCTGCAAGGACGAGGGC
>JAMPXR010000358.1 GCA_023701085.1 Ramlibacter sp.
GGCACCGTCACCCTGCTGGCCGCGCTGGTGCGGGACGGCAAGGCCGACGAGGCCCGGCAGTTGCTTGCCCGCCTGCGCGAACAGTATCCGGACTTCGATTACCGACGGGGCCTGGCGGTGCTTGCCGGCAGCGGCGAACGTTACCTGGCCGTGCGCGCCAACCTGGTCGCCGCACTGAGCGAAATCGGGCTGCAGTAGGCCTGGGGCGAGCCTTTGCACAAGGCGCGACGATAATCCCTCCATGCGTATCCGCTTCACCAAGATGCAGGGGGCCGGCAACGATTTCGTCGTGCTCGACGAGATGCGCGGGCCGCTGAACCTGACGCCCGGCCAGTACCGTTTCCTGGCCGACCGGCACTTCGGCGTCGGCGCCGACCAGGTCCTGTCCGTGCGGCCGGCGCCGGCCGCGGGCATCGATTTCGAGTACGTGATCCACAACGCCGATGGCGGACAGGTCGAGCAGTGCGGCAACGGCGCGCGTTGCTTCATGCGCTACGTGCGCGACAAGGGCCACACCTCGCGCGACCGCGTCAGGGTGCACACGGCCGCCGGCGTGATCGAGCCGCGCCTGAACCCGGACGGCCGCGTCACGGTGGACATGGGCCCGCCCGTGTTCGACCCGGCGCTGATCCCGTTCGACCGCGCCGGCCTGTCGCCGCTGGCCGACGGCTCCTGGGAGAAGTGGCATCTGGCGCTGGGCACGAGCCCGGATTCCGCGATTATTTCCGTAGCAATCCTGTCGATGGGCAATCCGCACGCGGTGCAGGAGGTGCCGGACGTGGACGGGGCGCCGGTGCGCACGCAGGGCCCCCTGATCGAGCACCATCCGCGCTTTCCCAACCGGGTGAACGCGGGCTTCCTGCAGGTGGTTTCGCGCGCGCGCACGCGACTGCGGGTCTGGGAGCGCGGCGCGGGCGAGACGCTGGCCTGCGGCACCGGCGCCTGCGCCGCCGTGGTGGCGGGCATCCGCCTGGGCCGACTGGACGCCAAAGTGGATGTGGAGACGCGCGGCGGCATGCTCACCGTCGAATGGGCCGGACTGGGCCCGCAACAGGCTGCCCCGGTGCTGATGACCGGCCCCGCGGCTACCGTGTTCGAAGGCGAAATCGAGGTCCCCGATTCAATCTGAACAGACTCCCATGAAAGTCCCCGGCATGAACCCGATCACCGAAGACGACATCGCCAACTACCTTGCGAACACGCCGGACTTCTTCGCGCGCCATGCCGAGCTGCTCGCGTCGGTGCAACTGACCAGCCCGCACGGCAATCGCGCGGTGAGCCTGCAGGAGCGCCAGGCCGAGATGCTGCGCGAAAAGATCAAGGCCCTGGAGCACCGCCTGATGGAGATGGTGCGTCACGGCAACGAGAACGTCATCATCGCCGACCGGCTGCATCGCTGGGCCCGCAAGCTGTTCGAGGTGCAGTCCGGCCGCGCGCTGCCGGCCACGGTGGCCGCGGAAATCCGCAACCAGTTCGTCGTGCCCCAGGTCGCCATCAAGATCTGGGACGTGGACGCCCGCTACGGCAAGGAACCCTTCGCCGACGGCGTGAGCCAGGACGCGAAGGCCTTCGCGTCCTCGCTGACCCAGCCGTATTGCGGCGTCAACTCGGGCTTCGAGGCCGCGAACTGGCTGGACGACACGGCCATGGCGATGTCGCTGGCGCTCATTCCGCTGCGCGAAGGCCCGCTGGACAGCACCGGGCCGGCGTTCGGCATGCTGGTGCTGGCGTCGCCCGATCCGCAGCGTTTCCAGAGCGGCATGGGCACCGATTTCCTGGAGCGCATCGGCGAACTCGCGAGCGCGGCGCTGTCGCGGCTGCGAGTCGGTTGAGGCCCGGAGTGCGCTCGTGGACAGCCTGACCGAGCGGTACCTGGAGCATGTACGGGTCGAGAAGCGCCTGGCCGCGCGAACCGTCGAGCTGTACGCGCTGGATCTGAAGCGGCTGTCGGACCATGCGGCCCAGGCGGGGCTTGCGCTCACGCAGGTGCAAACCGCGCACGTGCGCCGCTGGGTGGCGCAGATGCACGCGGCGGGCCGCAGCGGCCGCGGCATCGCCTTGATTCTCTCGGGCTGGCGCGGCTTTTACGCCTGGCTGGGCCGCCACGGGCTGGTGCAGAGCAATCCGGTGCAGGACGTGCGCGCCCCCAAGGCGCCCAAGCCGCTGCCCAAGGCGCTCGGCGTCGACGATTCCGTGCGCCTGGCCGACTACGTGAACGAGGACGGCGATCCCTGGCTGGACGCGCGCGACGCCGCGATCGTGGAGCTGCTGTACGGCTGCGGCCTGCGCGTGGGCGAGCTGGTCGGCCTGGACGCCGCGGCCGGCCCGGCGGCACGCGGCTGGGTCGACCTGCAGTCGGGCGAGGCGCATGTGCTGGGCAAGGGCGGCAAGCGCCGCACGGTGCCGGTCGGAAGCAAGGCGCTGGAAGCACTCGCCCGCTGGCTGGCCGTGCGCGGCCACGGCGCCCGCGAAGGCTCGGCGGCGCTCTTCGTCGGCCGCCGCGGCACGCGCCTGACGGCCCAGGCGATCTGGCAGCGCCTGCAGCGGCGCAGCCTGATGGCCGGGCTGGCGACACCGGTGCATCCGCACATGCTGCGCCATTCCTTCGCCAGCCACCTGCTGCAGTCCAGCGGCGACCTGCGCGCCGTGCAGGAATTGCTCGGGCACGCGAACATCACGACGACCCAGGTCTATACGCGGCTGGACTTCCAGCACCTGGCCAAGGCCTACGACGCGGCGCATCCGCGCGCCCGGCGCAAGCCTTGACGGCAGGCCCTAGCTTCCCAGCGTGAACACGGCCCGCTTGGAGTCGGGCGCGACACCGGCCAGCAGGGCCGAGAGCCGGCTGACCACGGTCTCGTGCCGGTCCTGTTCGACGGGCAGCAGCGTCTGCGCCACGCGCACCTGCGCCACCCAGCCGACCGGCTTGTTGGGGAAGGGCATCAGGCAGCGCGCGACCACGCGCGGTCCGACCGTCGCCGCTTCCTCCGGTGTCAGCGGCCCTTCCACCAGCATCCCGAAGCGCAGGGGCGACAGGCCCGCCACGCCGTCGATCTCGCGGGCTGTCGCGAGCAGGCGGCCCGCCACGCGCAACGGCAGTTCCTCGGCCGAGCGCGCGCCGAAGTCGCGCCGGATCTGCTCGATGTTGACGATATCGATCAGCAGCACGGCACTGCGGTACTTCAGCCTGCGCGAGCGCGCGGCCATGCGCGCCATCCGCTCCTCGAACACGCGGCCGTTGATCAGGCCGGTGGCCGGGTCGATGCGGTCCAGCCCCTGGATGCGCCGGTTGTGCTCGCGCCGCTGCTGGCTGCGCACCATCAGGATCAGCAGCAGCACCGGCAGCTCGACGGCGATGCCCAATTGCATGCCGTACATGGTCCAGAAGCTGACGGGAATCAGGCCGGAGACGCGGGCCAGCGGGAACGCCGCGCCGATGATGACGGGGGCGATGCCGGCGAGCAGCCACAGCGCGTAGCGGTCGCCGCGCCGGACGGCCCAGACCACGCTGACCGGGCCGAAGACCGACCCCACCAGGATGTAAGCCACCATCAGCTGGATCCGATAGGAGGGCTCCACGAGCGCGACGCCCGTCGCCGCCACCAGCGACAGCGCCGCCAGCGCCGTGGTGAGCCGGTGCAGCAGGCGCGATCGCTCGGGCATCGACACCACCGCCGAGAAGAACCACAGCATGGCGCCGACCGCCAGCACCGGCAGGACCAGGGGCGAGGCGTCGTTCCACCAGGGCAGGCGGGGCCACAGGTGCAGGCCGGCGATCCCCGTCATCGCGGCCTGGGCCAGCCCCATCAAGCCGAC
>JAMPXR010000359.1 GCA_023701085.1 Ramlibacter sp.
AGGAACTTGTCCACGCGGCCGCCCATGTCGGTGACGGACTTTTGCGTGCCCGTGTAGAACGGGTGCGACTCGCTCGAGGTGTCGAGCTTGAACAGCGGCAGTTCGCGGCCGTCGTCGGTCTTGCCCGTCTCCTTGGTTTCGGCGCAGGATCGGGTGACGAATTTGAAGCCGTTCGACAGGTCGACGAACAGCACTTCGCGGTACTTGGGGTGGATGCCTTGTTTCATGGGTTTCCTCGGGTGCGGCAGCCGCGTCGACCGTTTCGGCGTACTTTCCGCAAAAAAGCCTTGAATTATAACGAAATTCTGTCAGCCGCCTCTGCGCATCATGTCGAAGAACTCGACGTTGGTCTTGGTGGCCTTCATCGACTTCAAGACCATTTCCATCGCCTCGATCTCGTCCATGTTGTACATGAACTGGCGCAGGATGCGGGTCTTCTGCAGGATCTCGGGGGCTAGCAGCAGTTCCTCGCGGCGGGTGCCGCTGCGGTTGAGCTGGATCGAGGGGAACACGCGCTTTTCGTACAGGCGCCGGTCCAGGTGGATTTCGCTGTTGCCGGTGCCCTTGAACTCTTCGAAGATCACTTCGTCCATGCGGCTGCCGGTGTCGATCAGCGCCGTGGCGATGATGGTGAGCGAGCCGCCTTCTTCCACGTTGCGCGCCGCGCCCAGGAAGCGCTTGGGCCGCTGCAGCGCATTGGCGTCGACGCCGCCCGTCAGCACCTTGCCGGAAGAGGGCACGACGTTGTTGTAGGCGCGCGCGAGCCGGGTGATCGAATCGAGCAGGATCACCACGTCCTTCTTCAGCTCCACCAGGCGCTTGGCGCGCTCGATCACCATCTCGGCCACGTGCACGTGGCGCGCGGCCGGTTCGTCGAAGGTGGAGGCGATGACCTCGCCCTTGACCGAGCGCTGCATCTCGGTGACTTCTTCCGGCCGCTCGTCCACCAGCAGCACCATCATGTAGCTGTCCGGGTAGTTGGCGGCGATGGCGTGCGCCATGTGCTGCATCATCACCGTCTTGCCGCTCTTGGGCGGCGCGACGAGCAGGGCGCGCTGGCCTTTGCCGATGGGCGCGATGATGTCGATGATGCGGCCGGTGATGTTCTCTTCGCCCTTGAAGTTGTCGCGCTCCAGCTTCATCTGCTCCTTGGGGAACAGCGGCGTGAGGTTCTCGAACATCACCTTGTGCTTGTTCTGCTCGGGCGGCCCGTCGTTGACCTTGTCCAGCTTGGTCAGCGCGAAGTAGCGTTCCCCGTCCTTGGGCGTGCGCACCTCGCCTTCGATCATGTCCCCGGTGTGCAGGTTGAAGCGCCGCACCTGGCTGGGCGAGATGTAGATGTCGTCGGTGCTGGCCGTGTAGCTGGTGTCGGGGCTGCGCAGGAAGCCGAAGCCGTCGGGCAGGATTTCCAGCACGCCATCGGCGAACACCTGCTCGCCGGCGCGCGCGCGCTTCTTGATGATGGCGAACATCAGCTCCTGCTTGCGCATGCGGCCGGTGTTTTCGATCTCAAGCTCTTCGGCCTGCTTGAGGACTTCGGACACATGCAGTGCCTTGAGTTCGTTTAAGTGCATGGAGGTACTCCTGGCGGAGTTCTTGTCGGATTCTTCGGGGGAGTTTGCTGCGAGGCGAGAAGCTTTGCCTCACGAACCGGAAACTCGAACTGCCCGCCGGCACAGGCGGATCAGCGAACTTGTGAGGGATTATGGCAGAAAACGGCAGGGGGAACGGGGACGCAGGGAGGCCGCGTTGACTAAATGACGATGGCGGAAAAGAAACAGCCGGACGTTTCCCCCGGCTGTATTCCTGGTCTCTGGGCGCCGGCCTGCGGCCCCTCGACCGGCAGCTCGCTATGCGAGTTGCTGATCGATGAACGCCGTCAGCTGCGCCTTGCTCATCGCACCGACCTTGGTCGCGGCGAGCTGGCCGTCCTTGAACAGCATCAGGGTGGGTATGCCGCGGATGCCGAACTTGGCGGGGATGTCGCGGTTCTCGTCGACATTCATCTTCGTGATCTGCAGCTTGTCGCGGTAGGTGGCGGACACTTCGTCCAGGATGGGCGCGATCATCTTGCAGGGACCGCACCACTCGGCCCAGTAGTCCACCAGCACCGGCTTGTCGGCTTTCAGGACGTCGGCTTCGAAGGTGGCATCGGAGGTGTGCTTGATCAGGTCGCTGGCCATGGTCTTTCTTCCTTTGGGATGTGCGATACCGCTACAGTGAGGGAATTGTGACAGAAACCAAGTCCCCCAGACGCCTGTGGCAGGTCCCGCGCGCGCTATGGATGCCATAGCGCCAACGCATGGAGAACCGGCGCCGCTGCACCCCTTGATCGGGCGCGTTCGCGAACTCATCGCGCGGCGCGAAGCCCATGCGGCGCGCACCGTGGTTCTGCTGCCTTTTGCCCACCTGATACCGCTCGCGCGCGCTGCCTGGGCCGCACAGCTGCCCACGGGCTTCGCCCCGCGCTTCGAGACCAGCATGACCTGGTCGCTGTCCGCGAGCTTCGTGCCCGCGGACAGCGATCTCGCATTCGACATGGGGCGCGACCTGCTCACGGCGCGCGCGCTGCTGGAGCAGGCGGGCCTCGCGTCGCGGGCCGACCTGCTGGCCGGGCGCGTGGTGCAGGCCGCATGGCAGCTCGCGCCCGCCGCCGCGGCCGTCATGCCCGCCGCGCGCCCCGCGTGGGCCGCCAGGGCGCGCCAGGCGATCGCCGCCGGGTTCGACGCGCCGGTGCTGGCGATGGAACGCGCGGTCGCGGGCGTTGCGCTGGAGTGGGCGGCCGTGTCCTCTTACGCGGGCGATGCGCTGCTGGAGGGCGAACTCGCGCCGGCACTGGACCTGCTGGTGGTCGTCGAAGGACTGCGGCCCGAGCCGTTCGC
Source organism: Ramlibacter sp. (assembly GCA_023701085.1). GTDB lineage: Bacteria > Pseudomonadota > Gammaproteobacteria > Burkholderiales > Burkholderiaceae_C > Ramlibacter. The sequence goes on from JAMPXR010000359.1 coordinate 2,883, forward strand.
CGCGGCGCTTGCGTCGCTGCTGGCGGGCAAGGCCGTGTCGGTGCCGCTGGCGGGCAAGGCCGTGTCGGTGCCGCTGGCGGGCGAGGCCCCGCCCGGCGCGATCCGCCTGCACGAAGCCGCCGATCCCGCCGACGAGGCGGAACGTGCGGCCGCTTGCGTGCTGCGGCATATCCAGGCCGGCCGCGTGCCGGTGGCGCTGCCCGCCGTCGATCGCCTGCTCACGCGCCGCATCCGCGCGCTGCTGGACGTGCGCGGCGCGGGCATTCGCGACGAGACCGGCTGGAAGCTGTCCACCACGCGGGCCGCCGCGCACCTGATGCTGGCGCTGCGCGCCTGCGCCTGGAACGCGAGCGCCGACGCGGTGATCGACTGGATCAAGCACGCGCCGGCCGTGCCCTCTCATCTGGCCCTGGCCCTGGAGCGCGCGGTGCGCAAGGCCGGCCTGCGTGACTGGCGCGGGTTGCGCTCATCCGACCTGGGCGACGGGCCGCGCCTGCAATCCCTGCTGGAGCAGGTCAACGGCTGGCGCGACCGTCTGCAGCGCGTGCGCAGCCTGCCGCAGTGGCTGGCGGACCTGCGCGGCCTGTTGCAGGAGACCGGCCAATGGCCGCGCCTGGCGGGCGACGCCGCGGGCGCCCGGCTGATCGCGGCGCTGCGCCTGGACGAGGGCGCGCAAGCCGAGTTCCAGCAACTGCCGCAGGCGGCGCGCCGCTTCGGCCTCGCGGACTTCAGCGCCTGGGCCGGCGACACGCTGGAGGCGGACAGCTTCGTGCCGCAGCCGGCCGGCCAGGAGCAAGTGGTGAGCCTGCCGTTCAACCAGTTGCTGGGGCGTCCCTTCGCGGCGCTGGTGCTGGCCGGCTGCGATGAGCTGCGCCTGCCGCCGGCGCCCGAGCCCGCGGGCGTCTGGACCCCGGCGCAGCGACTGGCGCTGG
>JAMPXR010000360.1 GCA_023701085.1 Ramlibacter sp.
AGCCGCCCCTGCGCGACGCGCAGAATTCCCGCCTCGACCGGCTGCAGCGTGATGGCGCGCCCGGCCGCCAGCTTCCAGGTGCCCGGGAGCGCGGGCGCGGCGGCGGCGGCGGATTGTTGCATTTGCGTCAGCGTTTGCGAGGCCATGAGCGTTCTCCATTGGGGGCGATTCGGCAATGAATCATCGGCGACAGGCGCTTGGCAGTCCAATGAAATCCCGCTACCCTATTGATTCGCGATCCGCATCAATCCAACAACACCCCGCTTCGCTCCCGTCCGGCCCATGCAGCACTCCCAGACACATTTGCGCACCCGGCCGATTTCGGCCGGCCATCTGCGCGCTTTCGAGGCGGTGGCCCGCCACCTCAACTTCCGTGCGGCCTCGGAGGAGATGGCGCTCACGCAATCGGCGGTGAGCCGGCAGATCCAGGCGCTGGAAGAGGAGGTGGGGGTCGGCCTGTTCCTGCGCCATACGCGCGCGGTCGAACTGACCAGCGCCGGCGCGCAGCTGCTGCTGGCGGTGACCCAGTCGCTGCCGCGCATCGACAGTGCCGTGCGCCAGATCCGCCAGAGCGCGGGCCGCCGCACGGTGGCGCTGACGACCTTCGCCTCCTTCGCCTCGATGTGGGTGATTCCGCGGCTCGAGCAGTTCCAGCGCGACAACCCCGACATCGACATCCGCATCGACGCCACGGACGTCGCGCACGACCTCGAATTGTCGGAAGTCGACCTGGCCCTGCGTTACGGCCCGATGTCCCACATGCCGCCGCACGCGATCCGGATGTTCGGTGAACAGCTCACGCCCGTTGCCAGCCCGTGGCTGTTCAAGGGCGGCGTGGCGCTCAAGAAGCCCGCCGACCTGGCCCATTTCACCCTGATCGAAGCGGGGGACGCCCAGCATACCCACTACGAGTGGCTGACCTGGCGGCGCTGGTTCGACCAGCACGGCCTGACCAAGCTGCAGCCCAAGCGATGGCTCTATTTCAACTACGCGTACCAGATGGTGCAGGCGGCCCTCACCGGGCAGGGCGTGGTGCTGGCGCGGCTGCCGCTGGTGGCGGAGAGCCTGGCCAATGGCGACCTGATCGAGCCGCTGCCGAACCAGCGCATCGATTCGCCCATGGCCTACTGGCTGATCGTCGGCCCGCGCAGCGGCCAGCGGCCCGAGATCAAGGCCTTCTGCGATTGGCTGACGCGGCAGAGCGAGGCCACCCGGCGCACCATCGGCGAGGGGCCCGACCCGGACACGGTGGACGACCTGGACTGACTCAGCGCACCGGCCACACCACGCCGTTGTCGTTGAGGATCGCGTCCAGCGGCACGTCGTGCGGCTCGGGTTCCAGCTCGCCCAGGAAACCGTGCCCGAACCCCAGGCCCACGGTGTACGGCTTGGGCTGCAGCGCGGAAAGCGTGCGGTCGTAAAAGCCCCCGCCGTAACCGAGGCGAAAGCCGCCGGGGCCGTAGCCCACGCAGGGCACGAACAACAGCGTGGGCACCACGACTTCGGTGTCCTTCGGCTTGGGAATGCCGAAGGCGTCTTCTTCCATGGGGCAGCCGGGGAACCAGGCGTGGAATTTCAGCGTCCTATGGACTTTGTCGATGACCGGCAGGCCGATGCGGCGCAGCTGCGGTTCGTCCAGCAGTTCGCCATCTTCCTTCCAGCGATGCAGCGCCGGCAGCGGATCGAATTCCCCCTTGATGGGCCAGTACGCGCCGATCACCGTGTCCGGCCGGTTGACCAGCCAGATGCGCATGACCCGCTGCAGCATGTCGCAGCGCTGCACGCGGTCGGTCATGTTCAGGCGGCGTTCGATGAGCTGCTGGCGCAACGCCTTTTTTTCTTCTGACTTGTCCATAATCCGCGAATGAAGTTGCGCAGAATTCTGACACCGATCTTGCTTGCGGTCGCCTGCCAGGCCCAGGCCCAGTCCAGGGCGGACGAGCTGGTCGTGGAGATGAACCAGGCGTTCCGGCAGGGCAACAAGGCCAGGCTGGCCCAGCTGCTGCCGCAGGTGCGCGGCCACGCCCTCGAACCCTGGGCCGCCTATTGGGAACTCAAGAGCCGGCTGGACACCGCGCTGCCCCAGGAAGTGCAGGACTTCTTCGCGCGTTATGCGGGCACCTACCAGGAGGACCGGCTGCGCAACGACTGGCTGCTGCTGCTGGGCCAGCGGCGGGACTGGACCAGCTTCGAGGCCGACTACCCGAAGCTGCGCATGCAGGACGACCGCGAACTGCGCTGCTATGGCGCGCTGCTCACGCACCTGCGCGAAGGCGCGGCCGCGCCCGCCACCCTGGGTGACGAGGTGCGCCGCAACTGGTTGGCACTGCGCGACGCCGACGACGGCTGCACGCTCGCGGCCTCGCGGCTGATCCCGGATGCGGACGGACCGCGCCAGATGTCCGCCAGCGACGCCTGGCACAAGGCGCGGATCGCGCTGGAAGCGAACCGGCCGCGCGCCGCCGCCGCGGCCGTGCAGATCGTCGCGCCGGAGGCGATGGGTCAATTCAGCGAGCTCAACAGCAGCCCCACCAAATTCCTGCTCGGCCGGGTGGTGGCCGCGTCCAAGGCGCGCAAGGAAATGATCGTGCTGGCCCTGATCAAGCTGGCGGGCGGCGATGCCGAGAACGCGGCCCGCCAGCTCGATGGCAAATGGGGCCCGCAGCTCACGCCCGAGGAGCGCAACTGGGTCTGGGGCGTGATCGCCAAGCAGGTCGCGCAGCGGCTGGGCAACGACGCGCTGGAGCACTATGCCAGGGTCAGCCGGGACAAGGACCTCAGCGACGACATGCTGGCCTGGAAAGTGCGGGCCGCCTTGCGCGCGGCGCGCGGGCCGCAGTGGCCGGCCGTGCTGCAGGCCACCGGCGCGATGTCCGACGACATGCAGCGCGAGCCCGTTTGGGCCTATTGGCGCGCGCGCGCGCTGCTCGCCGGCAAGCCGGGCGAGACGCGCCGGTCCGAGGCGCAGCGGCTGCTGGAGGCCATCGCCTCGCCGCGCGGTTTCTATGAACAGTTGGCGCTGGAAGAGCTGGGACGCAAGGTGACGGTGCCGGCGGCGCCCGCGCCGCTGACGGCCGAAGAGAAGGACGCGGTGCGCGCCGACCCGGGCCTCAATCGCGCCTTGCAGGCCATCGCCCTGGGCCTGCGGTCCGAGGGGGTGCGCGAGTGGAACTACTCCACCAACCAGGCCAGGCCGGGCGGCATGGCCGAGCGCGAACTGCTGGCCGCCGCGCAGCTGGCCTGCGAGCGCCAGGTGTGGGACCGCTGCATCAACACCAGCGAGCGCACCCGCACCGAGTTCGACGCGCAGCAGCGCTTTCCCATGCCGTTTCGCGAATCCGTGGTGCGGCGCAGCCAGGAAATCGGGCTCGATCCGGCCTATGTGTACGGCCTGATCCGGCAGGAAAGCCGCTTCATCATGGACGCGCGCTCCAGTGTCGGCGCGTCGGGCCTGATGCAGGTCATGCCGGCCACCGCCCGCTGGACGGCGCGCAAGATCGGCCTGCCCAATTTCGCGCCGCACCAGCTCACGGACCGGGAAACGAACATCGCGATCGGCACCGGCTACCTCAAGCTGGTGCTCGACAACTTCGAGGGCTCCATGGCGCTGGCCGCCGCCGCCTACAACGCCGGACCGGGCCGGCCGCGCAGCTGGCGCAACGGCACGACGATGGAAGCGGCGGCCTGGGCCGAGAACGTGCCGTTCGGCGAGACACGCGACTACGTCAAGAAGGTCCTCGCCAACACGACCATGTACGCCGCCATCCTGACCGGCCAGCCGCAATCGCTGAAGGCGCGCCTGGGCATCGTCGG
>JAMPXR010000361.1 GCA_023701085.1 Ramlibacter sp.
ATCGTCCCGGGTCTGCTGGGCACCATCCTGACCATGACGATGATCCTGATGACGGGCCTGGCGATGACGCGCGAGCGCGAGCGCGGCACCTTCGAGAACCTGCTGGCCACCCCGGCCCTGCCGATCGAGGTGATGACCGGCAAGATCGTCCCCTACATCCTGATCGGCCTGGTGCAGGTCACGCTGCTGCTGCTCGCGGCGCTGCTGCTGTTTCACGTGCCGCTGGCGGGCAGCGTGGCCCTGCTCTACCTCGCGGTGCTGGTCTTCATCGCCGCGAACCTGGCCCTGGGCATCACGTTTTCGTCGATGGCGCGCAACCAGCTGCAGGCAATGCAGATGACGTTCTTTTTCTTCCTGCCGTCCATCCTGCTGTCGGGCTTCATGTTCCCGTTTCGCGGCATGCCGCAGTGGGCGCAGTGGATAGGCAACGTGCTGCCGCTGACGCACTTCCTGCGCCTGGTGCGCGGGATCATGCTCAAGGGCAGCGGCCTGGGGCAACTGTGGCCAGACGTCTGGCCCATCCTCGCGTTCCTGGCCGCCGCCATCGCACTGGGCCTGGCGGTCTACCGCAAGACCCTCGATTGAGGCGGCGGGCTTGCGCTACACCGCCCGGTAGAAAACGTAGTCCGCCTGGTATTTCATCGACCGCGTCTGGCGCACGGTCATCCATCCGCACGCGTCCGCGGGCGGCACGCCGCCGCCCCGGACATTCACGCGCTGGATGCGAATAGGCCGTGGCGCGGCCTGAAGCGAAGCTTCTCGAACGCCGGGCGCCAGGGCCGCAGAGGAGGAAGCGTGAGGGAAAGGTTGCCCTTTCCAGGGCCGCGGCACTCCCCAGGCGCCGCCTCAAGCGGGCTGCTTGGCCTTCGCCTTCTTCTTGGCCTTCGTCTTGGCCGTGGCCTTGCTCTTGCCCGCGGCGGGCGCCGAGGCCTTGGCCGCCGGCGTGGCCGGCGTGGCGCCCGCGGACGGCACCGCCGGCGTCGCGCTGGCGCCGGCGCCGCCCGGGCTGGCCGGTGTCGCGGGCGCCGCCGGTGTTGCCGGGGTCGCGGGGGTGGCTTGCGCGAATACGCCCGCCGCAAACAGTGCCGCCATCATGGCGGCCAGGATCTTGTTCATGAGCTTGGTTCCTGAGGTTGATGATGAAGCCGGTCGCACTGGCGCCGGCTCAGCATTCAACGCGCCAGGGAGGCGCCGAGTTTGAAGGACGCCGTCTTCAACCGGCGTCGGATCAGTCTTACGCTGGCCACGCGCGCGCCGCGGCGCGCGGCTTCGCGCGCCATCCTGTCCCAGGCCGCGCGCATCGCCAGTCTCGCCTCATCCAGGCTCAGGCGCGAATCGCCCTTGATGCGCATCCAGTTGGAGCACAGCCAGGGTTCGGCGTCCGCGAACGAGCCACCATACTGCGCGTAACCGATGTAGCCGACGCAATAGGCCGGTGCATAGTCTTCGTAGTCGAACTCGCAGCGGCTGTAGCACTCGTGACGGTACCAGCGCGCCCAGTACGCATCCTCCCGGCCGGCGTCGACGTCCTCGAGCGCGAGCGTCCCGCTCTCATGGTGCGCATCGCCTGGATCGGTTTGTCTCGAGTGCATGGCGCTTCTCCAATTTCTCATCGCCAGCGCGATCGTCGGGGAAAACCGGCGCCGGCAACGTAGGACTGGATGCCGCGATGGCTGTCGGATGGCTGGCACGGTCGCATGGCGCGGCCTCCTGCTTCGCGCTCCGTCGTCGCAATACTTTCAATAGCGTGCTGCGCTCCCGTCGCGCGGCTTGGCGCCCCTTCATAAGCGCAAGCGCGAACCCTTGGCGACATGCTGAAGCCCGCTGATGGCTGTCGCCTTCGCGGCTGGCATGCGGGCCGTCCCGATGGATACTGCGGCAAAACGGAGATCACTCATGGACATTCGCGGAAAAGTCGCCATCGTGACCGGCGGCGCGAGCGGCATAGGGGCGGGCCTGGCGAGGCGTTTCGCCGCGGAGGGTGCGCGCGGCATCGTGCTGGCCGACCTCGACCTGGAACGCGCGCAGGGCGTGGCGAACGAAGTCGGTGCCGTCGCGGTCCGTTGCGACGTCAGCCGCGAGGCGGACATCCAGGCGCTGGTGGCGGCCTCACGCGAGCGCTTCGGCCAGGTGGACATCTTCATGTCGAATGCCGGCATCCTGGGGCGTGCGGGCGGCATCGAGCTCGAGGATGCACTGTGGGACAAGATGTGGCAGGTCCACGGCATGGCCCATGTCTGGGCCGCGCGCGCCGTGGTCCCCGCGATGCTCGCGCGCGGCGAAGGCTATTTCGTGGTGACGGCTTCGGCGGCCGGCCTGCTGAACATCGTCGAAAGCGCCCCCTATGGCGTCACCAAGCATGCCGCGGTGGCCTTCGCCGAATGGCTGCGCATCGCCTACGGCCGGCGCGGCCTGCGCGTGTCCTGCCTGTGCCCGCAATCCGTCGCCACCGACATGACGGCCCAGGGGTCGGGCTCGGCGGGGCTGGACGGCGTCCTCACGGCCGAGCAGGTGGCGTCGGCCGTGGTCGCGACCATGCGCGACGAGAAATTCCTCGTGCTGCCGCACCCGGAGGTCGCCGGGTACTTCCTGAAGAAGGCGCAGGATTACGACCGCTGGCTGGGCGGCATGCAGAAGATGTACGCGCTGCACTCGGGCGGCGCGGCGTAGCGACTGCTATTTGCCGAACAGCCCGACCGCACCAATGACGATCAGGTAGATCGCCACGATGTAGTTGAGCAGCCTCGGGATGATCAGAATCAAAATGCCGGCGACCAGCGCGGCGACCGGGCCGATCTGGGGAACGAGGTTCATGAGGATCTCCCTGCTGGGTGATCCCCCAGTATGGGCGAACGCCGCGCGGCCGTGTGGGCCAGCGCCTCTCAGGCGCCCGGCTGCTTGATCACGCGCAGATAGGGTTTGACGGTCTTCCAGCCACCGGGAAACAAGGTCTTGGCCTCTTCGTCCGACACCGACCCGGCGATGATCACGTCTTCGCCCTGCCGCCAGTTGACCGGCGTCGCAACGCGGTACCTGGCCGTCATCTGCATCGAGTCGAGCACGCGCAGGATCTCATCGAAATTGCGGCCGGTGGTCATGGGGTAGGTCAGCATCAGCTTGATCTTCTTGTCCGGCCCGATGACGAAGACGGAGCGCACGGTCTGGTTCAACGCGGGCGTGCGGCCTTCCGCGGTGCCCGGCTCTTCCGCCGGCAGCATGTTGTACAGCTTGGAGACGGCCAGTTCGCTGTCGCCGATGATGGGGTACGCGACATGGGCGCCCTGTGTCTCCTCGATGTCGGCGAGCCAGCGGCCGTGGCTTTCCACCGGGTCCACGCTCAGGCCGATGAGCCTGGCGTTGCGTTTGGCGAACTCGGGCTCGATCTTGGCCATGTAGCCCAGCTCGGTCGTGCAGACCGGCGTGAAATCCTTGGGATGGGAGAACAGGATGGCCCAGCTGTCGCCGATCCACTCGTGGAAGTCGATCGGACCGAGCGTGGTTTGTGCCTTGAAGTTCGGCGCGGTGTCGTTGATGCGCAGTGACATGGCAGGCTCTCCTTCGATCATGGGGACGCAGCCCCGGAGAAGCCTATGATGCGCCCCTCGAACAGCCATGCCAGCGCAGGGGTCGGTCAGTCGCCCGTGCGCACCACCAGGCGCCCGCGCACCTTGCCCTGCAGCATCCGCTCGGCCGCCTCGATCGTATCCGCCAGCGAAATCTCCTGGGTGATCCTGTCGAGTTGCGCGGCATCGAGGTCGCGCGCCAGGCGGCTCCACGCCTGCTCGCGCAATGCCAGCGGGGCCATGAC
>JAMPXR010000362.1 GCA_023701085.1 Ramlibacter sp.
CGGCGGCGCGCCATTCCCTCGAACAGCTCGCGGCGCGGCTGCACGCGCTGGTGCGCAACATGAACCACCAGATCGACACCCAGATCGCCAATGCCCGGCTGATGCGGCTGCCGATCCACAAGGAGACGGTCAGCGCGGCCGAAGTGGTGCGCGAGGCGCTCAACATCTATCCGTATCGCAGTTCGCGCGAGCGCGAAAGCGTCAGCCTCCAGGTCCACGGCGACTTCCTGTTCCAGGGGTCGCATGCCCTGTTCCTGCAGGTCGTCGACAACCTGCTGAAGAACGGCTTGCGCGCGCTGGCGGCCGCCAAGGCGGCGAGCCAGCCCGGCGACCTCACCGTGGAAGTGGGCACGGCGGGCCAGCGGGGGCGCATCGTCGTCACCGATCGCGGCGTGGGCATGGACGCGGACCTGCAGGCGCGTATCTTCGAGCCCTTCTTTTCGACCGACCGCGGCTCCGGCCACGGCCTGGGCCTGGCCTTTTGCCAGCGCGTGATCCACGGCGCCCATGGCGTCATCCGGGTCCGCTCGGAGGTCGGCCAGGGCGCCTCGTTCACGGTCGAATTGCCCATTCTGGCGCCGCAATGAAGGGCGAGCGTCAACCACCAGGACCCGGATCCATACCATGAGCTTTCCCCTGTTCCAGCGCCCGGGCACCGTGGTGTTTCTCGATGACGATTCCGACTACCTCGAGATGCTCGCCCTGGTGTTGCCGCGCCATTGGCACGTCAAGCTGTTCCTGCGGCCCGCCGAATGCATCAACTACCTCCAGCAGGAGCCGCCGTTCTGGGAAGCCGACGCCTGGAACCAGCAGCAGCTGATCGAGCAGTGGCGTGAAGGCAAGCGGCTGATCCCGCAGATTCTCGAGTACTGGTCGAAGTACACGGAACGCTACGCCCTCACCCGCGTCTGCGTGGTCGACTACTCGATGCCGGGCATGGATGGCCTGCAGGCGCTGGGTGAGCTGGTCGATTGGCCGGGGTCGCGCGTGCTGCTCACGGGGCAGGCGGACGAACAGGTCGCCGTGCGCGCCTTCAACCGCGGGCTGATCGACCAGTTCATCGCCAAGCAGGCCCCCGACATTTCGCGCCGCCTGATCGAGGCCGTCGAGCACCTGTTGGCGACCCCCAATGCCCGCCATGCGCAAATCTGGCGGGCCACGATAGGCCCGGAGCACAACGCGCTGCTGCGCATCCCCTCGGTGGCGCACGATCTGGCGGCATTCGCCGCCCGACGCTGGGTCGAGCACGTGGTGATCGGCGATCCGTTCGGCGTGCTCGGGGTGGACGCGGCGGGGCGCGTCGGCTGGCTGCAGCTCGAAACCCGCGAGGGACTGGCCGCCATGGCCGAACTGGCCGAAATCGAGGGCGTGCCACCGTCCAGCCTGGCGCTGATCCGGCAAGGCGCCAAGCTCGCCGACCTTGAATTGCGCCAGGGACTGGGCCGCACTGGCCCGGCGGAACTGGCGGCGGCGTTCCCCGTGGGCGGCGCGGAGGGCCCCGTGCTGGGCGCACTCTTCGACATCGATTCGCCGCTGTGCCCCGATGCCGGCAACAGCTACAGCAGCTGGCTGGCGCGGCAGCGCAAGCGGCACGTCCAGGATTAGGGGCGGTCGCGGGCGCCGTTGCCCGTTCAGGTCATTTCAAGCCGAGCGCGCGACGGGGCGCTTCGCGACCGGCCACTCCCAGGGCTTCACCCTGGGGGCGATCTCACGGGCGACCGCGGCGATGTGCGACAGTTCCGCTTCCGTCAGTGACGCGTTGAGCGTCAGGCGCACCATGGAACGGTTGCGGCTGGTCGCCGGCGCGCAGAACACCGCGCCGAACACGCCCCTCGCCTCCAGTGCATCGCGCAGCGCCAGCGTGTCCCTCTCCGGGCCGGCCTCGAGCGAGATGATCTGCTGGCTGCCCTGGTGGATCGGATAGCCGCAGGCCTCGAATGCCGCGCGAACGCGGCGCGTGTTGGCATGCAGCCGTTGTCGCGCCTCATCGGCCTGCCTGATCACCTCCAGGGTCGCAGCCAGCCCGGCGACCTCGTGCGGCAGCAGGCACGAGCTGAAGATGCTCGGATAGCTGTGGCACATCAGGTAGTCGCGCAGTTCCGCGGGCATGGTGAAGAAACCGGCGCGGCCGGCAAAGGCCTTTGCCAGGCTGGCCGTGATGAAATGCACCTGGTCGGTCAGTCCCAGCATGGCGCAAAGCCCCTTGCCCCCGGGGCCATGCGTGCCCAGGGAGTGGGACTCGTCCACCAGGATCATGCATTCGTGCCGGCGGGCCACGTCCACGAGCTCGGGCAATCGAGCGACCGCGCCGGTCGTGCTGTACACGGAGTCGACCACGACCAGGCCCGGGCCATGCCGCGAAGCCATTTTCGCGAGGTGGTCGGGATCGTTGTGCCGAAAGCCGTGCGACGGGGCCGAGGCCGCGCGCGCGCCTTCCCACAGGGACATGTGCGCCAGGCTGTCAAGATAGACAGGGGTCTGCGCGTCGGCGATGACCTGCAGCAAGCCCAGGTTCGCGGCGTAGCCGGACTGGCAGAGCAGTCCGTCCTCCTTGCCGAGCCAGGAGGCCAGCGCGGCTTGCAAGCGCGATGCGGGGCTGCCCTCGAGCTGGAACACGCCCGACTGAATGACGAATTCGGCGCCGCGGCGCAGCGCGTCGAGCTGCGCCTGCACGATCAGCGGATGCCCGGTGACGGACAGATAGTCGTTCCCGTCCAGACGCACCGCGTTGGATCCCGGGTGCAGTCCGTGGGTGACGAATTTCCCTCCCCATTCGTCTTCCCAGCGGGACTGGAATTCGGTCGCAATGCGTTGCCGCAACCGGGCCGAGAGCCCCGGCCGCGCTCTGGGCGGCCGTCCGATGACTTCCATGGAGACTCCTTCGAGAGCCTTCATTGAAGAGGCAGATCGATCCGCCTGGCAACGGGCCCCTGTCAACTCTGACAGGGTTTGTTACAAATTATTGCACATACACCCTGGCCCTGGCGATGGCGGCGGGGAAGCGTGAGCGCTCAGGCCAGTTTTCCGTGGCAATGCTTATACTTTTTACCGCTCCCGCAAGGGCAGGGGTCGTTACGACCCACGCGGGGCATGGCCGCCGTCGCGATCGCGGCCGAGGCGATCTGGCGCGCGGTCCGTTCGTCGACCTTGGTTTCGACCTCGCCTGTCTCCGTCGGCGCGCTGTAGGTCACGTTGGAAATGCGCTCGGCACGGTCCTCCATGTCCTCGGCCGCCTGCTCGAGCTGTTCGCCGGACTGAACCGACACCGTCATGAGGATCTTCGTCACCTCGTTCTTCACGGAGTCGAGCAACTGGCCGAACAGTTCGAAGGCTTCCCGCTTGTATTCCTGCTTCGGCTGCTTTTGCGCGTAGCCGCGCAGGTGGATGCCCTGGCGCAGGTAGTCCAGCGCCGAGAGATGCTCGCGCCAGTGTGTGTCTATGCTTTGCAGCAGCACGATGCGCTCGAACTGGGTGAAGTTCTCCGCGCCCACCTGCCGCACCTTGTCCTCGAAAGCGGCGTTGGCGACCACCAGCACTTTTTCCAGCAGGTCCTCGTCCGTGATGCTGCTGGCATCCTGCACCTCCTTCTGCAAGGACAGCTGGATGCCCCATTCGTCGGCCAGGGCCTTCTCGAGGCCGGGCAGGTCCCACTGCTCCTCCACCGACTCCGGCGGCACGTACTGGTGGACCAGGTCGGTGAAGCAGCCTTCGCGCAGCGAGGCGATCTGCGCCGTCAGGTCCGCGGCGTCCAGGATGTCGTTGCGCTGCTGGTAGATCACCTTGCGCTGGTCGTTGGC
>JAMPXR010000363.1 GCA_023701085.1 Ramlibacter sp.
TACACGGTGCCGCTGCAGGCCGGGCGGCCCCTGCCCGCGGTCGCGATGCTGCACGACGGGCTGCTCGATCCGCTGTTCCAGGCCGTGGCCGACAGCTGCGAGCAGGCCATCCTGAACGCCTTGTGGCAGGCCCGGCCCGTCACCGGGCGCGACGGACACCGGCGCGCCGCGCTGGCCGATCTGCTGGCGGGCTGGACCTCGTTGTCGCAGCCGTAGCCGTGTGGCGCGAGTTTCCATGAAGGTCCTGATTTCCACCGACATCGAAGGCGTCGCGGGCGTCTTCCATCCGCAGCAGACACGCGCCGGCAACCCTGAATACGAGCGCGCGCGGGTGCTGATGACCCACGAGGCCAATGCCGCCATCGCCGGGGCTTTCGACGCGGGCGCCGACGAGGTGCTGGTCAACGATTCGCACGGCGACTTCCGCAACATGCCGCCCGACCTGCTGGACGAACGCGCCCGCATGGTGATGGGCAAGCCGCGCTATCTGAGCATGATGGCCGGGGTGGACCAGGGCGTTCATGCCGTCTGCCTGATCGGCTACCACTCGCGCGCGCAGGGCCGCGGCATCCTCGCGCACACCATCAACAGCTTCGCCTTCGCGCGCGTGCTGTTCAATGAACAGGAACTGGGCGAGGCCGGCATCTATGGCGCGCTGGCCGGGGAATACGGCGTGCCGGTGGTGATGGCCAGCGGCGACGATGCCTTCATCGAGGAACACCGGCCGCTGCTGCCGCATGCCGTCTTCGTGCAGACCAAGCGGGCCATCGGACAGACCAGCGGCATCAGCCTTTCGCCCGCCCAGGCCCGCAGCGCGATCCGCGCGGGCGTGGCCGCGGGGCTGGCCCAGCGTGCCGCGGCGCGCCCGCTGGTGCTGGCCACGCCGCTGGCCGTGCGCGTGCAGACCCAGACGCCGGCGCTGGCGGACCTGTTCTGCCAGTGGCCCAGCCTGCAGCGGCTGGCGGCGGTCGAGGTCGGCTTCGACGCGCCCACGGTGCAGGCGGCGGTGCGCATGCTCAACTGCCTGTCGGCGATGTCCGCCGTCCTGCGCTGACCGCTATGCCGCCGAGATGACAACGACCGCTGCAGCGCTGACCGCCGCCACCGCACACGAGCCGCGCCCGAGCGCCCGCTGCGTGGGCATTCTCGGCGGCATGGGGCCGGCCGCGGGCGCCGATCTGGTCCGGCTCTTCGTGCAGGCCTGCACCGAGTTCATGCAGCGACGGGGCTGGGAGGTCCGCGATCAGTCCTACCCGACGCACTGGTTGGCGCAGGTGCCGGTGCCCGACCGGACCGAGGCCTTGAACGCCGGAGGGACGGCGCTGGAGGCGCCGCTGGACGCCATGACCGCGGCCGCGGAGCGCTTGCAGGCGCTGGGCGCCGGCGCCGTGGCCATCGCGTGCAACACCGCGCATGCCTGGCATGAAGCGCTGCAGGCGCGCTTTCCGCACATCGAACTGCTGCATGTGGCGCGCGAAACGGCCAAGCGGCTGCAAGCCACGGGGGTGGGCCGGGTCGGCCTGCTGGCCACGAGAGGAACGTACCGCACCGGGCTGTACGAAACAGCCCTGGCGCACGCGGGCATCGCATGCCATCTGCCCGACGAGACGGGACGGGAGCTGCTGATGCGCGGCATCTACGACGGCGTGAAGGCCGGCGACATGGCCGGCGCGCGGGACTGCTTCGTCGAAGCCGCCCGGCGCCTGATGGCCGGGCACGGCGACGTCCCCCTCATCATGGGCTGCACCGAAATCCCGCTGGCCCTGGAAGACGCGCCGCAGGCGGCGTCCTGGACGCTGGTCAATCCGGGCCGGGTGCTGGCCCAGGCGCTGGCCAGGCGGGCCTACGCGGACTGGCTGTGAGCCGCGCGCGGCTCAGGCCTTGGGCAGCGTGACGCCCTTTTGCCCCTGGTACTTGCCGCCGCGGTCCTTGTAGCTGGTCTCGCAGACCTCGTCGCTCTCGAAGAACAACACCTGGGCGCAACCCTCGCCCGCGTAGATCTTCGCGGGCAGTGGCGTCGTGTTGGAGAACTCCAGCGTGACGTAGCCTTCCCACTCGGGCTCGAAGGGGGTCACGTTGACGATGATGCCGCAGCGCGCGTACGTGGATTTGCCCAAGCACACCGTCAGCACGTTGCGCGGGATCCGGAAATATTCCAGCGTGCGCGCCAGCGCGAAGCTGTTGGGCGGGATGATGCAGCAGTCCTCGTTGAAATCGACGAAGCTCTTCTCGTCGAAGTTCTTCGGGTCCACCACCGTGCTGTGGATGTTGGTGAAGACCTTGAATTCGGGCGCGCAGCGGATGTCGTAGCCGTAGCTGCTGGTGCCGTAGCTGATGATCCTGTGGCCGTCGCGCTCGCGGATCTGCCCCGGCTCGAAGGGCTCGATCATGCCGTGCTGCTCGGCCATCCGGCGGATCCATTTGTCGCTCTTGATGCTCATCGGGGTTCTCCAGTGGCCGTATTCTAGGCAAGCCCGGCAGCAGGCCCCTCCAGCGTGCCCGGGGCCAGCCCTTCGGTCGGGCTTGCCGCGGTCCTATGGGCATCGCGGTACACCAAGCGGTGTATTTCGTGCCCACCCAGCCATGGCTACCCTGGCCTCGTCGCGACGGCGACGAGCACCGAATCGAAAGGACAAGCCATGGGTCCCAACGTCATCATGTTTGGCTGGAACCGCCCGCTGCCCGGCCGGGAAGGGATCAGCGGACTGCATTTCCAGGAATTCGCGGAGTACCTGTCCGTGCAGAAGCGAAACGGCCTGGTCGAATCGTTCGACACCGTATTCCTCGAGCCGCACGGCGGCACCTTGAACGGCCTGTTCCTGATCCGCGGCGAGCCGGCAAAGCTCACGCAGCTGACCGGCAGCCATGACTGGGTGCGCCACCAGACCCGCGCGATGCACCACCTGGACGGCTCCACCAGCGTGCGCGGCTACACCGGCGCCGCGATCCCCGAGCGGATGGAGCAATGGATGAAGGAAATACCGAAGTAGCGCCGTCAGGCGGCCGAGGCGATGTGAACGCGCTGGACGACGCGATCGTCGCCCAGCACGATCAGCGCGAACAACAGCTCGTCCAGGCTCGACGCGCGCGCCGTCCTGCGCGCCAGCAGCGGTGTGGCGCCGGGGTCGAGCACCACGAAATCCGCTTCGCAGCCCGGCTGCAGGTTGCCGATCACGCCCTGCAGGCCCAGCGCCCGCGCGGCGCCGGCGGTGTGCTGCCACCACAGGTGCTGCGGCGACAGCGAAATGCCGGGCTTGCTGCGTCCCTCGCGCGCCACGTAATAGGCCGCGAGCATGGTGTGGAACGGGCTGAAGCTGGTGCCGCCGCCCACGTCGCTGGCCAGCGCGTACTTGAAGCCGGCGCGCTGCGCCCCCTCGTAGTCGAAGAAGCCGCTGCCCAGGAACAGGTTGCTGGTCGGGCTGACGGCGGCGGCGGCGCCGGTGGCGCGCATCAGCGCCCGGTCCTCGTCGTCGAAATGGATGCAATGCGCGTAGATGGCACGCTCGCGCAGCAGGCCGTGATCGTCGTAGATCGACAGGTAGCTGCGCGAGCGCGGAAACAGCTCGCGCGCCCATTTCACTTCTTCCACGCTCTCGGCCACGTGCGACTGGATCCAGACCTGCGGATAGCGCGCGGCCAGTTCGCCGGCGCCGCGCAATTGCGCCTCGCTGCAACTGGGCGCGAAGCGCGGCGTGATCGCGTAGCCCAGCCGGTCCGCGCCGTGCCAGCGCCGAATCAGGTCCTCGCTGTCCACCAGCGACTGCTCGGTTTCGTCGCGCACCCCGTCGGGCGA
>JAMPXR010000364.1 GCA_023701085.1 Ramlibacter sp.
GAAATGCTCGACTGGCACGGCAGCGGCATGTCCGTGATGGAAATGAGCCACCGCGGCAAGGAGTTCATCTCGATCCATGCGGAGGCCGAAAGCCTGCTGCGCGAGCTGCTGGGCGTGCCCGGCAATTACAAGGTGCTCTTCATGCAGGGAGGCGCCATCGGCGAGAACGCGATCGTGCCCATGAACCTGATCGGCAAGAGCGGAAAGGCCGACTACATCACCACCGGCGACTGGTCCAAGAAGTCCCTCAAGGAAGCCAAGGGCTACGGCAAGGTCAACGAGGCCGCCTCGGGCGAGGCGGGCAAGTTCACCGCCATCCCCCGGCAAAACGAGTGGAAGCTCGACCCCGAAGCCTCTTACGTCCACATCTGCTCCAACGAAACCATCGGCGGGGTCGAATACCACTGGACGCCGGACACGGGGAACGTGCCGCTGGTCGCCGACATGTCGTCGAACATCCTGTCCAAGCCGCTGGACATCGGCAAGTACGGCCTGATCTACGCCGGCGCGCAGAAGAACATGGGCCCTTCCGGCGTCACGGTGGTGATCGTGCGCGACGACCTGATCGGCCACGCGCTGCCCATTTGCCCGTCGGCGTTCAACTACAAGCTGCAGGCCGAGGCCGACTCCATGTACAACACGCCGCCGACCTACGCGATCTACATTGCCGGCCTGGTGTTCAAGCATGTCAAGCAGCAGGGCGGCCTGAAGGCCATGCAGGAACACAACCAGGCCAAGGCGGCGCTTCTCTACGACTACCTGGACAACAGCAAGTTCTACCGCAACCCGGTGGCGCGCGAAGACCGCTCGCTCATGAACGTGCCGTTCACGCTGAAGGACGCCGCGCTGGACGAGCCGTTCCTCAAGGGTGCGCAGGCCAAGGGCATGATCCAGCTCAAGGGCCACCGTTCCGTCGGCGGCATGCGCGCCTCGATTTACAACGCCATGCCGATCGAAGGCGTCAAGGCCCTGGTGGCCTACATGAAGGAATTCGAGGTGCAGCATGGCTAGGCAGTTCAAGATCCTGGTGCTCAACCAGATTTCCGCGAACGGCCTGAAGCGCCTGCCGGCCGAAAGCTATGTCGCGGGCAAGGACCTGGCCGACCCCGACGCCGTGCTCGTGCGCTCGGCCGACATGCACAAGATGGAAATTCCCGCGACGGTCAAGGCCATCGGCCGCGCCGGCGCCGGCACCAACAACATTCCGGTGAAGGCCATGAGCGGGCGCGGCGTACCGGTGTTCAACGCCCCCGGGGCCAACGCGAACGCCGTCAAGGAGCTGGTGCTGGCCGGCATGCTGATGGCGGCGCGCAACCTGGCGCCGGCGCAGCGTTTCGTCGAAAAGCTGGACCCGGGCTCGGCCGAGCTGGACAAGACCGTGGAGGACGGCAAGAAGAACTTCGCGGGTGTCGAGCTGGCCGGCCAGACCCTGGGCGTGATCGGCCTGGGCAAGATCGGCTGCCTGGTCGCCGACGCGGCCATCAAGCTGGGCATGAACGTGCTGGGCTATGACCCGGAGATCACGGTGGACGCCGCCTGGAGCCTGCCGGCCCAAGTGAAGAAGGCGGGCAGCGTGGCCGACGTGCTGAAGAACGCGAACTTCGTCACCCTGCACGTGCCGCTGCTGGAGGCCACGCGCGACCTGGTCAACGAGAAGAACCTCGGCCTGGTCAAGCCCGCGACCGTGCTGCTGAATTTCTCGCGCGAAGGCGTGGTGAACGACGCGGCGGCGCTGGCGGCGCTCGACAGCGGGCAGCTCGGCTGGTACGTGTGCGACTTCCCCAGCGGCAGGATACTGAAGCACGCCAAGGTGGTCGCGCTGCCGCACCTGGGCGCGTCCACCCGCGAGGCGGAGGACAACTGCGCCGTCATGGTCGCGGACCAGCTGCGCGCCTATCTCGAGCACGGCAACATCGCCAACGCGGTGAATTTCCCCAACGTGGAGATGGAGCGCGAGTCGCGCTTCCGCGTCGCGATCGCCAACGCCAACGTGCCCAACATGCTGGGCCAGATATCCACGGCCATGGCGAATGCGGGCCTGAACATCCACAACATGGTGAACAAGTCGCGCGGGGACATGGCGTACACCCTGGTGGACGTGGACAGCCCGGTGGGCAACCCGGTGATCGCCGCGCTGCGCGGGATCGAGGGCGTGCTGGCCGTCCACTACCTGCCGGCCGGCGAATAGCGCACCCGCCAGCAACCGCGACAGGCGCGGGGTGGGGTGGTCTGGCGGCACAATGTCGCCAGAACCAACAACGTCCGAGGTCGAGATGCCCCACGCCTTTGCCGCCACCCTCAAGACCTTCAAGATCGCCCCGGGCCGGACGGGCAAATTCTTCTCCTTGCCGGCGCTGGCCCGGCAGTTCCCCCAGGTCGCGCGCCTGCCGGTGTCCATGCGCATCGTGCTGGAGTCGGTGCTGCGCAACTGCGACGGCCGCAAGGTGACGCCCGAGCATGTGCGCCAGCTCGCCCACTGGCTGCCCGGCGCCGAGCGCACCGAGGAGATTCCCTTCGTCGTGGCGCGGGTCATCCTGCAGGACTTCACCGGCGTGCCGCTGCTGGCCGACCTCGCGGCCATGCGCAGCGTGGCCGCGCGCCTGGGCAAGCGGCCCGGCGCCGTCGAGCCGCTGGTGCCGGTGGACCTGGTGGTCGATCATTCGATCATGGTCGACCACTACGGTGCGAAGAATGCGCTCGACCTGAACATGAAGCTCGAGTTCCAGCGCAACCGGGAACGCTACGAATTCATGAAATGGGGCATGCAGGCCTTCAAGACCTTCGGGGTCGTGCCGCCGGGATTCGGCATCGTGCACCAGGTCAATCTCGAATACCTGGCGCGCGGCGTGCATCGCACGGCCGACGGCGTCTATTACCCCGACACGCTGGTCGGCACGGACAGCCACACCACGATGATCAACGGCATCGGCGTGGTCGGCTGGGGCGTCGGCGGCATCGAGGCGGAAGCCGCGATGCTGGGCCAGCCGGTCTACATGCTCACGCCCGACGTGGTCGGGTTCGAGCTGGCCGGCCGCCTGCGCGAAGGGGTGACCGCGACCGACCTGGTGTTGACGGTGACCGAGCGTCTGCGCCGCGAAAAAGTGGTCGGCAAGTTCGTGGAATTTTTCGGCGAGGGCACGCGCACCCTGGCCGTGCCGGATCGCGCGACCATCGGCAACATGGCGCCCGAGTACGGCGCGACCCTGGGCTTCTTCCCGGTGGACGAGAAGACGATCGAGTACTTCCGCGGGACCGGGCGCCGCCAGGAGGAGGTGGACGCACTGGAGGCCTACTTCCGCGCGCAGGGCCTGTTCGGCGTTCCGCTGTCCGGCGAAGTGGATTACTCGCAGGTCGTGCGGCTCGACCTGGGCGAGGTGACGCCCAGCCTGGCCGGCCCCAAGCGGCCGCAGGACCGGATCGAGCTGGGGCAGGTCGCCTCGAAGTTCGCCGCCTTGTTCAGCAAGCCGGTGGCGGAGAACGGCTACAACCAGCCGCCCGAGCTGCTGCTCACGCGGCAGCTGGTGCGCCGCGCCGGGGAAGCGCCCGATCCGAAGGTGCCGGCCAGTCCGCCCACGCCGCTGGCCGCCGAGCGCTACGAGGTGGAGATGGAGGCCAACAAGCCGACGCTCGCGGCCGCGAAGTTCGAGGCGCCCGCGACGATGGCCGAGGTGGAGGACGTCACCATCGGGCACGGCGACGTGCTGATCGCGGCGATCACCAGCTGCACCAACACCTCCAACCCGGGGGTGCTGCTGGCCGCCGGCCTGCTCGCGAA
>JAMPXR010000365.1 GCA_023701085.1 Ramlibacter sp.
CGTGCAGCGCGCCGATCATGGCGGCGTCCACCAGGTTGGCCTTGGGCCGCGCCAGCCGCAGCCGCAGCAGCGCGCCGTCGCGCTCGATCCTGGCCTGGGCGGGTGATTCACTCATCGCGGTTCTCCATGGCAATGCGCGCTGCTTGCGGGTTGCGTGAAATCGCAAGGCCTTCCGGGGCCACCGCGGAACCGGCTTTGCCGGGCCGCTGGTGGCGCCCCTTGAGGGGAGGCGCCGCAGGCGCTTCGGGGTGGTTCTTCATCCGCGCTTGCTCTTGGGCTGGATCTGGTCGTGCAGGGCGTCGAGCCAGCTCTGGCCGGCGGCGAGCTTCTGGCGCAGCAGCACGAAGTCGACTTCGCGGTCGTCCTTGGGGCCTTCGTTGAAGGCGGTGAAGCCGGCGCGCGCCTCCGTCATCATGTTCAGCGCCAGCCAGGCGCGCGAATTTTCCTTGTTGCGGTTCCACGCGTCCAGCTTGGGCTTGCGCAGCTCCTCGAGCGTCTTGGTGGTGCAGTCGGGGAACGTGAGCAGGATCTTGGCGCACAGCTCTTCCACCTTGGCGTCCAGCAGCGACAGGTCCACCTTGCCCTTGGCCATCAGCGCTTTGCCTTCCGCCAGCGCGGCGCCGGTCTTCGGCTTGCCCAGCGCGAAGCGGCCGAATTCGTCCACCATGCGCTGCGTCTCGACCAGCGGGTTGGCGACGAACTTGCCGTCGACGTTCAGCGCCGGGACGATGTCGGTGAGGACGCCCATCTGGTAGGCCTCGTGCGCCGAGAACGGCTCGCACAGCACGCAGGCCGCCATGGCCCGTTCGGCGCCCACCACCACGGGCAGGAAGTCGGTCGCGCCGCCGATCGGCGCCGAGCCGTGCTTGGGGCCGGCCTGGCCGAAACGCGCCAGGTCGGAGGCCACGGAGAAGTCGCAGGCCATGCCGATCTCCTGGCCGCCGCCGATGCGCAGGCCGTTGACGCGGCAGATCACCGGCTTGTCGCAGGCGAGGATGGTCGACACCATGTCGTTGAACAGCCGCATGTACTGGCGGTACTCCTGCGGCTGGCCGGCGTAGTACTCGGCGTATTCCTTCGTGTTACCGCCGGTGCAGAATGCCTTGTCGCCCGCGCCGGTGAAGACCACGCAGCTGACGTCGCGCGCGTTCGAGGCGGCGCGGAAGGCCAGGATCACGCCCTTGACCATGTCGGTGGTGTAGGAATTGAACTGGGACGGGTTGTCCAGCGTGATCCAGGCGTTGTAGAGGCCCGGCGCCACGGAGCCGTCCGGGCGCTTGGCGGGCCGCTTCTCGTAGCGCACGCCGGGCCGCTCGATGTCGGGGGTGATGTCGTGGTTCTTGAAGTCGAGCATCGGGGGGATCTTCTCGGGTGCGTTCATGTCGTCTCCTGGGTTCAAAAGGGGTGATCGGGGCTGAAGGGGGTCATTGCGGCGTCAGCACGACCCGCTTGCGGATCTCGTGCCGGTGCACCGCCGGGAACACGTCGTTGATCTGGTCCAGCGGGCGCGTCTCGACGAAGGGCGCGATCTGCACCTTGCCGTCGAGCACCAGGTCCAAGGCCGCCGGATAGTGCTCGGGCGGGCAGCCCCAGTTGCCCAGCGCGCGCGCGTCGAAGGCCATCAGGTTGGACAGGCGAAGCTCGACCTTGGCCATGGTGAAGCCCACCACCGACAGCGTGGCGCCGTGCACCAGCAGGCCGAACGCGGTGAGCTGGCCCGGGGCGGTGCCCGAGCACTCGAAGATGAACCATTCGGTGCCGCGCAGGCCCTGCTGCTTGGCGAAGGCGCTGATGGCGGACTTGACCGCCTTGGCGTCGAGGTTGCGGCTGTTCAGGGTGAGCGCCGCGCCGTGCTCGGCAATGGCGGCGAGCTTGCTGTCGTCCACGTCGATGGCCACCACGGTGGCGCCGAAGGCGCGCGCGACCTGCACGCAGTAGCCGCCGACGCCGCCGGCGCCGACCACCACGGCCAGGCTGCCGGGCGTGACGCCGGCGCGCCGCACCGCCTGGTACGGCGTGGTCAGGGCGTCGGCCACGATCGAGACCTGGGCCAGTTCCAGCCCGGCCGTCTTCAGGCGGGCCGGGTCGACTTCGCACAGGCCGCGGCCGGGCACGACGATGTGCGAGGCGAAGCCGCCCTGGATGTCATTGCCGGGCATCTTCTGGGCGCGGCAGATCGTCGTGAGCCCGCGGCGGCACAGGTCGCACTCGCCGCAGGGCAGCACGGCCGGGATGATGACCGAACGGCCGAGCCAGGCCTGGGCGCCCTCGCCGGCGGCGACCACGCGGCCGCTGATCTCGTGGCCCAGCGCCAGGGGCAGCGGCTGGTTGGTGCGCACGCCGTCGTACAGGTAGCCCAGGTCGGTGTGGCAGACGCCGCAGCCGGCGACGGCGACCACCACTTCGCCGGCCTTGGGCTCGGCCTGGAAGCTCTGGCGCACCATCGGCGCTTGGGGGGCGGTCATCAGCCAGCGGTATGCATCCGTGCTCATGGAGGAAGGGCCTTTCAGGGGTCGGGGAGTCGTAATGTGGTAATGCGGTACCACTTTACGCATTTAAGGGATTGTGGAGACGCTTCTCCGCGGGATCATTGATCCAAATCAAGGCCTTGCTGACCGGGTGCCGGTTTACTGCACCCCTACGATGCGCAGGAGACACGCGTGGACGCTTTACCGAATTCCGAAATGCCCCCGAATGCTGGGGTAATCCCTAAATCTCCCTCATGCAACAGCCTGTCCATCGCCATCGCCGGCAGCGGCGGCAGCGGGGTGATGACCGCCGGCACGCTGCTGCTCGACGCTGCCGCCCAAGCCGGACTGTACGGCCTGATGGTGCGCACCAGCGGGCCGCAGATCCGCGGCGGCGAGGCGGCGGCGCTGCTGAGGCTGTCGACGACGCCGCTGGAGTCGCTCGACGACAGCTTCGACCTGCTGCTGGCCATCGACTGGCAGAACGTGCACCGCTTCGCCGATGAAATACCGCTGCATTCGGGTTCCGTCGTCATTGGCGACGCCGAGGGCGGCGAGGTGCCGGAGGTGTTCCTGCAAAGCGGTGCGCAATCGGTCGCGCTGCCGCTCAAGAAGATGGCCAAGGCGATCGCCGGCAGCTGGATCAACATGCTGGCGCTCGGCCTGACCGGCGCGCTCGCCGGGCTGCCCGCGGCCGCCCTGGAGGCTGCCGTGCGCCGCACCTGGAAAAGGCCCGAGGCGGCGCTGGAGGCGAACCTCCAGGGCCTGCATGCCGGCATCACCGCCGCCGCCGACATCAAGGGCGTGCCGCGGCTGGTCGCGGCCGGCGCCCCGGCCAAACGCTGGATGCTCAGCGGCAACGAGGCGGCCGGCTACGGCGCCATCCGCGGCGGCGTCCGGTTCGTCGCGGCCTACCCGATCACGCCGGCCACCGAGCTGCTCGAATGGATGGCCCCGGCGCTCACCAAGATCGGCGGCGCGCTGCTGCAGGCCGAGGATGAGCTGGCTTCGGTCAACATGATCATCGGCGCGTCCTATGCGGGCGTGCCTTCGCTCACCGCGACGGCCGGTCCCGGCCTGGCATTGATGACCGAAGGCATAGGCCTGGCGGTGGCCGCCGAAGTGCCCATCGTGGTCGTCGACGTGATGCGCGGCGGCCCGTCCACCGGCATTCCGGCCAAGAGCGAACAAAGCGACCTGTCGTTCGCCGTCAGCGGCTTGCACGGCGACGCGCCGCGGCTGGTGCTGGCGCCCGGTTCGATTTCCGATTGCGTGGCCACCACGCAATGGGCGGTGGAGCTC
>JAMPXR010000366.1 GCA_023701085.1 Ramlibacter sp.
CCAGATCCAGGTCCTCGGCGTCCTGGCTGCCCTCCGGCGTCTTCTTGCGCAGCAGGTGGGTGAAGGTCAGCACCCCGGTGAGCGGATTGTTCAGCTCGTGCGCGATGCCGGCGGCCAGCTGGCCGATCGATGCGAGCTTTTCGCCGCGCGCGACCTCGGCCTCGGCCAGCTGCAGCTCCTTGGTGCGGTCGCTGACCTTCTGCTCCAGCGTCTGCACCCATTCCTCCAGTTCCTGCCGCGATTTCTTCAAGGCCACCATCATGGTGTTGGACGAGCGGGCCAGGCTTCCGAACTCGTCCTCGCCGCGCACCGGGATGGGCCGGTCGTAGTTGCCCGAAGACAGCCGCTTGGCCCCTTTTTCGAGATCGGCCAGGGGCAGGTAGATCATCCGGTGCAGCAGCCAGCCCGCGCTGAGCGATATCAGGAGGATGAACACGATGGACACGGCCACCATGTTGAACACATGGGCCCTCATGGTCTGGTTGATCTTGTCCAGCGAATAGGTGATGTCGACGACCCCCAGGACCCGCTGGTCGGCGGGATGCTCGTGGCAGCTCGCCGTGGAGCACGAGGGCTCGTTGCGTATCACCTCCATGTTCCCGAGCAGCTGCCGCCCCTCGGGCGCTTCGATGATTCGCCATTTCTTGTGGTTGGGGATCTCGGCCAGGATCTTGTCGCGCTGGTGGCACAGGACGCACAGCTCGGCCTCCTGGTCGATGTGCTGGCCGATTTCGGGCGCATGGTTCGAGTGCGCGATGGTGCCGCCCTTGCGCAGGACGCGCACCCGCTGGATGCCCTCCTGCTTGCCGATGTCCTCGATGATCTTGTCGACGATGTCGGGCTCGTCCAGCAGCATCGCGTGGCGTGTGCTGCGCGCGATCACCTGCGACAGCTGCTCCATGTGGGTGACCATGGTCCTGAGCTGCTCGTCGCGCTCCTGCTTGACCAGCAGCAGCACGAACAGCAGCATCACCGCCACCAGCACCAGGGTCAGGTAGAGGCTGACTTTGAACTTAAGGCTTCTGGGCGACATCCCCCGCTTCGTCGGTGATTTCGAGCACCCTCCGTGCGCCTGTTCCAGTGTGCGCCCAACGCCGCCGCTTCCGTTTGATGGGAAGCAAGGAAGAGCCGATCAGGGCCCGCAGGCCCCGCTGGAAAGCGAAAAAGCCGGCGCGAGCCGGCTTTTCCCTGCCTCCGCGTTGCGCCGGAGGCGATCGCGTTCGCCGTATGTCAGTTTTCCTTCTTCTCTTCCTTGCGTTCGACCATCGTCTTGCTGATCAGGACCGGGCGGCCCTTGAGCTGGTTCAGGGCCTGCGTCAGCTGGAAGTCCTTTTCGGTGCCGAACTCGGGCATCTTGCGGTCGCTCGGGCCCTTGCGCGCCTCCTCTTCGGCCTTCTTGCGTGCGTCCTCGCGCATCTTCTCGCGCGCCGCATCCTTGACTTCCGCGCCCTGCCCGTTGCCCAGGTGCTTGTCCAGATCGGCTTCCCGCGTGCGCAACAGGGCGAACACATTGCCCTCCTCGGACTCGTCCACCATGACGTCCGGGACGATGCCCTTGGCCTGGATGGACTTGCCGGTGGGCGTGTAGTAACGCGCGGTCGTCAGCTTCAAACCGGTGTCGGGGCCGAGCGGGCGCACGGTCTGCACCGAGCCCTTGCCGAAGGTCTGGCTGCCCAGCACGGCGGCCCGCTTGTGATCCTGCAGCGCGCCCGCCACGATTTCGCTGGCCGAGGCCGAACCTTCGTTGACCAGCACCACCAGCGGCACGGTCTTGAGCGCGGCCGGCAGCCGCCGCAGCGGGTCGGGTCCGGCGCGGCGCTGGTAGAACTCGGGCGCGGCCTTGTAGACGAACTTGCTTTCGGCCAACTGGCCGTTGGTGGACACCACCACCACGTTCTCGGGCAGGAAGGCGGCCGAAATGGCCACCGCCGCGTCGAGCAGCCCGCCGGGGTCGTTGCGCAGGTCGAGCACCAGCCCCTTCAGGTTGGGTTCGGCCTTGTAGATTTCGTCGACCTTCCTGACGAAATCGTCCACGGTGCGTTCCTGGAACTGCGACAGGCGGATCCAGGCATAGCCGGGCTCCATCACCTTGCCGCGCACCGACTGCGTGCGGATTTCCTCGCGCGTGATGGTGACCGGGAACGTGCGGTTCTCGTCCTTGCGGAAAATCGTGAGCATCACCTTGGTGTTGGGCTCGCCGCGCATGCGCTTGACGGCCTCGTTGAGCGTCAGGCCCTTCACGACGGTGTCGTCGATCTTGGTGATCAGGTCGTTGGGCTTGAGGCCGGCGCGGAAAGCGGGCGAGCCCTCGATCGGCGAGATGACCTTCACCAGCCCGTCTTCCTGCGAGATCTCGATGCCCACGCCGACGAAGCGGCCCGACGTGCCCTCACGGAATTCCTTGAAGGACTTCTTGTCGAAATATTGCGAATGCGGGTCCAGGCTGGCCACCATCCCGGAAATGGCATCGGTGATGAGCTTCTTCTCGTCCACCGGTTCGACGTAATCGCTCTTGACCATGCCGAAAACGGCCGCCAGCTGCTGCAGCTCCTCCAGCGGCAGTGGGGCGAGCGAGCCACGCGCGACCGTCTGCAGCGACACAGTCGTCAGCGCGCCGGCCAATGCGCCTACCGAAATCCAGCCGGCAATCTTGAGTTTGTGGCTCATGTCGGGCAAATCCAATCTTCTCGCAGGGCGAAAGTGTCAAAAATAAAAATATACACCGGGGAACGCCTTATGACGCAACCGTAACGCAAGGGTTCCGGTGCTTGGCGTCCATTCGTGAAAAATCGCCGGCTTTACATGAGCTTTGCATACGTCCAGGCGCCGCCGTCAGGCCTTGCCCTGGCTGGCCACCGCCGCGGCGGCCCGGGCCGCCGCCTCGGGGTCGCCCAGGTAGTAGTGGCGCAGCGGCCGCAAGCCTTCGTCGAGCTCGTAGACCAGCGGAATCCCGTTCGGGATGTTGAGCCCGACAATGTCGCTGTCGGAAATGCCGTCCAGATACTTCACCAGCGCGCGAATCGAGTTCCCGTGCGCGGCCACCACCACCTGCCGCCCGCCGCGGATGGCCGGGGCCATCGCCTCCCTCCAGAAGGGCAGCACCCGCTCTACCGTGTCCTTGAGGCATTCGGTCAGGGGAACCTGTCCCGCCGGCAGCCTGGCATAGCGGATGTCGCGCCCTTCCCAGCGCGGGTCCTCGGGCTCCAGCGCCGGCGGCGGCACGTCGTAGCTGCGGCGCCAGACCAGCACCTGCTCGTCGCCGAACTTGCGGGCCGTTTCCGCCTTGTTCAGGCCCTCCAGCGCGCCATAGTGCCGCTCGTTCAGCCGCCAGGAATGGACCACCGGCAGCCAGGTCCGGTCCATCTCGTCCAGGCAGTGCCACAGGGTGCGGGTCGCGCGCTTGAGGACGCTGGTGTAGCAAAGGTCGAATTCCCATCCCTGGGCCTTGAGCAGGCGGCCGCAGGTCTTGGCCTGCTCGATGCCGGCGGCCGTCAGGTCCACGTCGGTCCAGCCCGTAAACCGGTTCTCGAGGTTCCAGGTCGATTCGCCGTGGCGGATCAGCACGAGTTTGTACATGGGAAAAAGCCTTGGATTCGGGGTGCGAAACCCGGCATTTTAGAATGCGGGGTTGGCGCGGCCGCCCTGCGGGCGGACCGGTATGCCTCTCACTACAAGGACGGACGTGAAATTTTTCATCGACAACTGGATGCTGATCGCGGTGGCCTTCGCCTCTGGCGCGATGCTGCTGTGGCCCCTGGTCCAGGGCG
>JAMPXR010000367.1 GCA_023701085.1 Ramlibacter sp.
ACTTCGAGCACGCGCGCCTTGATGTCGTCGGGCAGGTCCTTGAGTTCGGGGGCGGGGTAGCGGTTCATGGGGGACTCTCCTATGGGAAGGTTGTGGATTTGCGTCGCGGGGATCGTCATTCCCCGGCCATGAGCTTGTGCACCAGATCCGCGGTCGTGCTGGCCTTGTACTTGCGCATGAGCCGGGCCCGGTAGATTTCGACCGTGCGATGGCTGATCGCCAGCGTCTTGCCGATTTCCTTGGAGGTCATGCCGTCGAGCAGGCGGGCCGCCACTTCGCGCTCCCGCGCCGTCAACTCGGCCTTGACGGGCCGCTGCGAGCTCAAGTCCTCGAACGCCCAGATCCCGGCTTCGTGGGGGGCATCGCGGTTGAGCGCGCGTCCGGTCACGTGGCACCAGAACACCTCGCCGTTGGCGCGCTTCATGATCCGGTCGTCGGAGTAATGTCCCCTCGCATTCAGGATGGGTTCCATCCGCGCGCCCAGCCGCTCGTACTCGTCAGCGCTGGGATACAGGACGCGGAACGACTGTCCGATCAGCAGCTCGCGCGACGAGCCGAACATGTCGCACAGCTGCTGGTTGCAGTCCACAATGGAGCGGTTGCGCGACAGGCACAGGCCCACCGGCGCCAGATTGAAGGCAAGGCGATAGTCGACGTCCATCGGGCTAACCTTTACGAAGAACTACGTAGCTCACTAGGTAGTATCGTAGCGGCAATTCGGCGCGTTTCGTCAGCGGGTTTCATTCAGCAGGAGACTTTCAGTGAACAAGCTCTTTCCCTCCGCCGCCGCCGCCCTGCAGGGCGTGGTCAAGGACGGCCAGCTGCTGGCTGTCGGCGGTTTCGGCCTGTGCGGCATTCCCGAAGCGCTGATCGAGGCATTGCACGACACCGGTGTGCGCAATCTGACGGTGATCTCGAACAACGCGGGCGTGGACGGGTTCGGGCTGGGCAGGCTGCTCGAAACGAGGCAGATCAGGAAGATGATCTCCAGCTATGTGGGCGAGAACAAGGAGTTCGAGCGGCAGTACCTGGCCGGCGAGCTGGAGCTGGAGTTCACGCCCCAGGGCACGCTGGCCGAGAAGCTGCGTGCCGGCGGCGCGGGCATCCCGGCGTTCTTCACCAAGACCGGCGTGGGCACCATCGTCGCCGAAGGCAAGGAGCTGCGCGATTTCGAGGGTGACACCTACGTCATGGAGCGCGCCCTGCTGCCCGAGGTGTCGCTGGTGAAGGCCCATGTCGCGGACCGCTCTGGCAACCTGCGCTTCCGCCTGACCGCGCGCAATTTCAACCCGGCCGTCGCCATGGCGGGCAAGCTGTGCATCGTCGAGGTCGAGCACCTGGTGGAAACCGGTGAGCTGCTGCCCGACGACATCCACCTGCCGGGCATCTACGTGCATCGCATGGTGCTGAACCCGCATCCGGAAAAGCGCATCGAAAAGCGCACGCTGAGCGAAAAAGCATAGGAGAAAGACATGCCCTGGACCCAAGAACAGATGGCGGCGCGCGCCGCCCAGGAGCTGGAGGACGGTTTCTACGTCAACCTCGGCATCGGCATCCCGACGCTCGTGGCCAACTACGTGGGCGACAAGGAAGTCTGGCTGCAGTCTGAAAACGGCATGCTGGGCATAGGCCCGTTTCCCACCGAGGACGAGGTGGACGCCGACCTGATCAATGCCGGAAAGCAGACCGTGACCACCATCCCGGGCTCGTCGATCTTCGGCAGCCACGACAGCTTCGCGATGATCCGCGGCGGCAAGATCAACCTGTCGATCCTGGGCGCGATGCAGGTCAGCGAGAAGGGCGACCTGGCGAACTGGATGATCCCCGGCAAGATGGTCAAGGGCATGGGCGGCGCCATGGACCTGGTGGCGGGCGTGAAGCGCACCATCGTGGTCATGGAGCACGTGGCCCGCAAGAAGGACGGCACCGAAGACCTCAAGATCCTGCCCCAGTGCACGCTGCCGCTGACGGGCGTGGGCGTGGTCGACCGCATCATCACCGACCTGGCCGTGATCGACGTGACGCCGCAGGGCCTGAAGGTCGTCGAGATGGCGCCCGGCGTGACCCTGGACCTTCTGAAGTCCAAGACCGGCGTGCCCTTGCACTGAGCGGCGCGCCGCCGCCGCGCAGGCGGCCCGCGTACCGCCCGACTCGGCCGTCGGTTCCCGCTGACACGAAAACACTGGTTTGGACTGCGGCGCCGCGCAGCGCCGCCGGGCGATGATGGGCCTCGTTGGCACGCGGGGGCGTGCCCGAAAGGCCGATCATGAAACCAGGACACGCGTTGCTGGCCTTGCTGCTGGGCGTGGCGGCGGGCCAGGCGCTGGCGTGCTACACGGTCTATGACCGGTCGGGCCGCGTGCTCTACAGCGACCCGGCGCCGCCGGTCGACATGAGCCGCCCGCTGCACGACACGCTGCAGGCGCGCTTCCGGGGCGCCCACATGGTATTCGACGCGCAGGCCGACTGCGGCTCGGTGTCCCCGCCGCCGCCCGCCCTCTCGACGAGCGAGGGCGCGCCGCTGCTGACCGATCGCCGCACGGCCCAGGCGATGAACGTGCCCTTCACCGTGATGCAGGGCAACATCGTCATGGTCCCGCCGCGCCACGGCCGCGTCGGGCCGGGGGTCACCGTGCTGCCACCGGGCGCCGGCGCAGCGTCGCAGGGACGCACCGCCGTCATGGGCGCGGGACCGGCGCCTGCCGGCCGGGGCGCGGTGATCACCGAACTGCGCGACCCGCCGATGACGATCGTGCAATCGCCCGACGGCAAGGTGACCGGCGCGCTGCCCCGCTGATCCGAAGACACGCAGTCCACGAAGCGCTCGAATGCCGGGCCGCGCGCTGGACGCGACGGCCGACTGTGGCACACTGAGGCCCGCATCGCCGCAACCCGCGTGGATGCAACTTCAGTGACGAGGATGAGCAAAATTCAGCCCCTGAGACTGCATGTACCCGAGCCGCCGGCCCGGCCCGGGCGCGAAACCGATTTTTCCTACCTGCACACCTCGCCGGCGGGCAAGGTCAGGCGTCCCCCGGTGCGGGCAGCCCCGGCCGATACCAGCGACCTGGCCTACGGCCTGATCCGCGTGCTCGACGACGAGGGACGCGCCGTCGGCCCCTGGGTTCCCGACCTCGATGCGCAGCGGCTGCGCGCCGGCCTGCGCGCCATGCTCAAGACCCGCGCCTACGACGCGCGGATGCTGATCGCGCAGCGGCAAAAGAAGATCTCGTTCTACATGCAGTGCCTGGGCGAGGAGGCCATCGCCACCGCGCACGCTTTCTCGCTGCAGCCGGGCGACATGTGCTTTCCCACGTACCGCCAGCAGGGCCTGCTGCTGGCGCGCGACGATGTCTCGATGGTCGAGATGATCTGCCAGCTCATGTCCAACGAGCGCGACCCGCTCAAGGGGCGGCAGCTGCCCGTCATGTATTCGTACAAGCGGGCCGGCTTCTTCTCGATCTCCGGCAACCTCGCGACGCAGTTCATCCAGGCCGTCGGCTGGGGCATGGCCTCGGCGATCAAGGGCGACACGAAGATCGCGTCGGCCTGGATCGGCGACGGCGCCACCGCCGAATCCGACTTCCATACGGCGCTGACCTTCGCGCACGTGTATCGCGCGCCCGTGATCCTGAACGTGGTCAACAACCAGTGGGCGATCTCGACCTTCCAGGCCATCGCCGGGGGTGAGGCGACCACCTTCGCGGCGCGCGGCGTGGGCTGCGGCATCGCCTCGCTGCGCGTGGACGGCAACGACTTCCTG
>JAMPXR010000368.1 GCA_023701085.1 Ramlibacter sp.
ACGGTGCAGCAGGCCTGCGCCACCAGCGCGCGCGCCCTGCAGATGGCCGCCGCCGAAGTGGCCGACGGCTCGTCGAAATGCGCGCTGCTGCTGATGACGGACCGCTGCTCGAACGGCCCGATCGTGTACTACCCCGATCCGACGGCGCCCGGCGGCACCGGCCACACGGAACGCTGGGTGCTGGACAACTTCTCGCACGATCCGTACGCGAAGAACGCCATGATCGACACCGCCGAGAACGTCGCGGCGAAGTTCGGCGTCAGCACGGGGCAGCAGCACGAGGTCGCCCTGGCGCGCCACGCGCAGTACCAGCAGGCGCTGGCGAACGACCGCGCGTTCCAGCGCCGCTACATGGTGGAGCTGCCGGTCACCGACTCGGGCTTTCGCAAGCAGACCGGCACGCTGTCGGCCGACGACGGCGTCTTCCCGACCACCGCCGAAGGCCTGGCCAAGCTCAAGCCCGTCAAGCCGGGCGGCACGGTCACGTTCGGCGCGCAGACCCATCCCGCCGACGGCAATGCCGGAATGATCGTGACCACGCGCGAGCTCGCGCGCGAGACCTCGGCCGATCCGAAGATCGAGGTCGAACTGCTGGGCTTCGGACAGGCGCGGGTGGAAAAGGGCCACATGCCGATGGCCGTCGCGCCGGCCGCGATGGCGGCGCTGGCTCACGCCGGCCTGTCGATGAAGGACGTGGACGCGGTCAAGACGCACAACCCGTTCGCGGTCAACGACATCGCGTTCGCTCTGGAAACCGGCTTCCCGCTGGAGAAGATGAACAACTACGGCTGCTCGCTGGTCTGGGGCCATCCGCAGGGCCCGACGGGCCTGCGCAGCGTGATCGAGCTGATCGAGGAACTCGTGCTGCGCGGCGGCGGCATCGGCCTGTTCGGCGGCTGCGCCGCCGGCGATTCGGCGGTGGCGCTGGTGCTGCGCGTGGGCCGCTGACGCGCTAGGGGTAAGTCCTAGGCGCGAAGCGCTTGAACTGGTTATTTTAAATAACCATAATCGCGCCCAGGCTACCCCTTTATGAGTACAGCACGCTTTCATCCAGAGTTGCCCGCGGCCGGGCAACCGGACCCCACGGGCGCGCCAGGACAGCATGACATGACGCGGCCGCAGTACCGGGCCCTGGACTTTCCCGTGAAGCGGGTGACGGTGCGCGAAGCACCTGGCGGCGTGCGCTACATGAAGGCCGAACAGCCGCTGCACGACTACGCGCCGCGCCTGACCGACCGCCTGGTGCATTGGGCGCGCACTGCGCCCGAGCGCAGCTTCCTGGCGCGGCGCTTGCGCGGTCCGGACGGTGCCACGGGCGACTGGCGCCATATTTCCTACGGTGAGGCGCTGGACAGCGCGCGCCGAATCGGCGAGGCGCTGCTGGCGCGCGGCCTGGACGCGCAGCGCCCGGTGGCGATTCTTTCCGAGAACGGCCTGGAGCACGCGCTGCTCGCGCTGGGCTGCCTGTACGCCGGCGTGCCGTTCTGCCCGATCTCCCCGGCGTATTCCACCGTGAGCCAGGACCACGCCCGGCTGCGCCACGCGCTGGCGACGCTGACGCCGGGCCTGGTGTTCGCGGCCGATGCCGCGCGCTACGGCAAGGCCATTGCCGCCGCGGTCGGGTCCGATGCCGAAATCGTGCTGGCCGATGGGCAGCTCGAAGGCCGGGCGTCGACGCCGTTCGCGGACTTGCTGGCAACCACGCCCACCGCCCGCGTCGATGCGGCGATGCAGGCAACCGGCCCCGGCACGATCGCCAAGTTCCTGTTCACCTCCGGCTCGACCCGGCTGCCCAAGGCCGTCGTCAACACGCACGGCATGTGGTGCGCCAACCAGCAGCAGATGCGCCAGTCGATGCCGGTGCTGGCGGCCGAGCCGCCGGTGCTGCTGGACTGGCTGCCCTGGAACCACACCTTCGGCGGCAACCACAACTTCGGGCTGACCCTCTACAACGGCGGCACGCTCTACATCGACGACGGCAAGCCGGTCCCGGCCCTGGTCGGCGAGACGCTGCGCAACCTGCGCGAGATCGCGCCCACGGTGTACTTCAACGTGCCCACGGGATTCGAGGCCATCGCCAACGCGATGCGGACCGACGCGGTGCTGCGGCGCAAGCTGCTGTCGCGCGTGCGCATGTTCTTCTATGCCGGCGCGGCGCTGGCGCAGCCGGTCTGGGACGCGCTGCACGAGGTGCAGGAGCGCGAGATCGGCGAGCGCATCGTCATGGGCACGGGCCTGGGCATGACCGAATCGTCGCCCTTCTCGGTCTTCATCACCAATCCCGACGTGCGGGCCGGCTACCTGGGCGTGCCCACACCGGGCCTCGAGCTCAAGCTGGCGCCCGTCAACGGCAAGACCGAGGTGCGCTACAAGGGCCCCAACGTCACGACCGGCTACTGGCGCAACCCGGCCGCCACCGCCGAGGCGTTCGACGAGGAAGGTTTCTTCTGCACCGGCGACGCGGTGCTCTGGATCGATCCTGCGGACGTGCACCAGGGGCTCAAGTTCGACGGGCGCATCGCCGAGGACTTCAAGCTGGGCACCGGCACCTTCGTCAGCGTCGGCCCGCTGCGCGCCCGCATCATCGCCGCCGGC
The DNA here is from genome assembly GCA_023701085.1 of Ramlibacter sp. Lineage (GTDB taxonomy): Bacteria > Pseudomonadota > Gammaproteobacteria > Burkholderiales > Burkholderiaceae_C > Ramlibacter. Next base: position 2,596 of record JAMPXR010000368.1, read on the forward strand.
GCCCCGTATGTGCAGGACGCCGTCATCACCGGCATGAACCTGCGCGAAGTCGGCGCCCTGATCATCCCGACGCCGGCGGTGCGCGCGTTGGCGGGCCTGCCGGCGCAGGCCCCGCTGCAGCAGGTCCTCGAAAGCCCGCCGGTGCAGTCGCACTTCCGCAAAGTGGCGGACGCGCTGGCGGCCGGCGCGACCGGCAGCGCCAACCGGGTCGCCCTGCTGCACCTGATGCACGAGCCGCCCTCGATCGACAAGGGCGAAGTCACCGACAAGGGTTCGATCAACCAGCATGCCGTGCTGCGCCAGCGCGAGGCGCTGGTGGACGCGCTGCACGCAGGAAACCTGCCTTTCACCATCCGACCACAAGGAGAAAACTCATGAAGATCCAAGGGCAAGCCGCCCTCGTCACCGGCGGCGCATCGGGCCTGGGCGAAGCCACGGCGCGCGAACTCGCGCGCCTGGGTGCCAAAGTCGCCGTCCTCGACGTCAACAAGGCCCAGGCCGAACGGGTCGCCGCGGAGATCGGCGGCGTCGCCTGCGAATGCGACATCACCAGCGCCGACAGCGTCGCGGCCGCGCTGGCCACGGCGGCGGCCGCGCACGGGCCGGCGCGCATCCTCATGAACATCGCCGGCGTCGGCACCGCCAAGCGCCTCGTGCAGAAGGACGGCTCGCCCGCCCCGCTGGAGGATTTCGTGCGCGTCGTCAACATCAACCTGATCGGCACCTACAACGTCAGCCGGCTGTTCGCCGCCGCCTGCGCCAAGCTCGCGCCCATGGAGGACGGCGAGCGCGGCGCGATGCTGTTCACCGCGTCCGTCGCCGCCTTCGACGGCCAGGTCGGACAGCAGGCCTACAGCGCCTCCAAGGGCGGCCTGGTCGGCATGACGCTGCCGATGGCGCGCGACCTGGCCCAGCACGGCATCCGTGTCTGCACGATCGCACCGGGCCTGTTCGGCACGCCGCTGATGCGCGAACTGCCCGAAGCGGTGCAGCAGTCCCTGGCCGCGTCGATCCCGTTCCCGCAGCGGCTGGGCAAACCCGAGGAGTTCGCCCAGCTGGCCTGCCACTTCATCGCCAACACGCACCTGAACGGCGAAGTGATCCGGCTCGATGGTGCACTGCGCATGGCGCCGCGCTGAGCCGCGCGGCACAATCGGC
>JAMPXR010000369.1 GCA_023701085.1 Ramlibacter sp.
TCCTGGCGGAGAGGGCGGGATTCGAACCCGCGGAGGGCTATTAACCCTCACACGCTTTCCAGGCGTGCGACTTAAACCGCTCATCCACCTCTCCGCGGAGCGTGCCATTGTAGCAGCGGCTCTTGCGCGGCGTCGCTGGGTGGCGCAAGGCCGCCGCTACGCTGCCCTGGCATTGGCCTTGCGGGCCTCCTGCGGATTGGCCAACATGGACAGCAGCAGGTTGACGTCGGCGGGCTTGACCATGTGGAAGTCGAACCCGGCCTGGGCCGAGCGCGAGCGGCTCTCGGCCTCCCCGTAGCCCGTCAGCGCGATCAGCAAGGCCTCGCGCGAGCCGGGCAGCGTGCGCAGGCGGTGCGCCACCTCGAATCCGTTCATGCCGGGCAGGCCGATGTCCAGCAACACCACGTCCGGGCGGAAGTCCTCGGCGATCTTCAGTGCGGCCATGCCCTCGTTCGCGATCCGCACTTCGAACCCCTCCATTTCCAGCAGAGTCATCAGCGTTTCCGCCGAGGCAAGGAGGTCGTCCACCACCAGGATGCGCGCCGGCGCCTTGTCCCCTTCGGCGGCCCTGCGCGGCGGCGGTGCCGGCGACGGCGGCGCGTTGGCCGGCACGAGCTGCGCCGGAAGGTGAACCACGATCTCGGTGCCGCGGCCCACGCCTTCGCTCTTGGCGGCGACACGGCCGCCATGCAGCTCGACCAGGTGCTTGACCAGCGTCAGCCCGATGCCCAGCCCGCCCTGCGAACGGTCCAGGGACTGGTCGGCCTGCGCGAACAGGTCGAAGATGTGCGGCAGGAACGCCGGATCGATGCCGAAGCCCTGGTCCTTGACGGAAATCTTCACCTCGCCGTCCGCGTAGGCGGCGCTCAGCGTGATCTGGCTGTTCGGCCCGGAGAACTTCGACGCGTTGTTGACGATGTTGGACAGGACCTGCGCGAGCCGCACCGGGTCGCCGTTGAGCATGACCGGCTGCCTGGGGAGGTCCAGGCGCAGCTTCTGGTCGCGGCCGGACACGCGCGGCGAGCTGGCTTCGACGCAGCGCTCGACCAGCGCGGCGAGGCTGAGCTTCTCAGCCTTGACGATCACCTTGCCCTGCACGATGCGCGACACGTCGAGCAGGTCGTCGATGAGCCGCGCCATGTGATCGGCCTGGCGGCCGATCACGTCGCGTGCCCAGTTCATGACGGGCTGGGTGACATCGCCGCCCTGCATGATGTGCACCGCATTGCGGATGGGCGCGAGCGGGTTGCGCAGCTCGTGCGCGAGCATGGCCAGGAATTCGTTCTTGCGCCGGTCCGCCTCCTGCACCGCCGTGTAGAGCCGCGCGTTTTCCATGGCGATGGAGGCGCGGCTGCCCACTTCCTTGGCCAGCGCCACGCGCGAAGCGTCCATGCGCTCGGCCGGCGCCATCAGGATCAGGGCGCCGCGCGCGCTGCCACTCGCCAGCAAAGGACAGATCGCAGCGGCCTGCCCCTGATCCTGCACGAGTTCGAAACTGCCGCGCTCCAGGGCCCGCGCCAGCGCCGCCCGCACGGCTTCGGCGATCGGGGCGGCCGCGTCGTCGCCATCCTCGCGCGGAAAGCTTTCCATGCGCGTGATGGCGCCGTCCAGGGCCAGCACCAGCACGGCCTGGTCCGCGAGCATGGGAACGGCGACGTCGAACATCGCGCTGACAGTGTCTTCGATGTTCAGGGAGCGCGACAGCGACTGGCTCGCTTCGGCGAGGTAGTCCGCGCGATGGATCGCGCTTTCCGCGGCGTCGCGCGCGGCTTCCGAGCGCGCCAGCGCCTCGCGCTGCGCGGCCTGCACCTGCAGCTGCTGGTTCATGCGGTACAGCTCGACGAACACCCGAACCTTGGAACGCAGCACTTCGGGCACGACCGGCGAGGAGATGTAGTCCACCGCGCCGAGGGCGTAGCCGCGCTTGGCCTGGCGCTCGTCGACATAAGCGGTGATGAAGACGATGGGCGTCTGCGCCGACTTGCGGTACTGCCGGATCAGGCTGGCCGTCTCCAGGCCGTCGATGTCGGGCATGTTGACGTCCAGCAGGATGACGGCGAACTCCTTTTCCAGGATGAAGCGCAGCGCCTCCTGGCCCGACCGCGCGCTGACGATGTTCTGCCCGAGCTCCTCCAGGATGGTGCGAAAGACGAGGTGCTTTTCGGGCAGGTCGTCCACCACCAGGATGTTGGCTTTCTCCGGCAGCGCGAGTTGAGTCGAAGTCAGGGGCACCGGATCCCTCATGGGTGCAGCCACGCGCGCATCACCGCGAGCAGGTCATGGGTGTTGACCGGCTTGGACAGGTAGTCCCAGGCGCCCGCTTCGATGCACTTCTCGCGGTCACCCTTCATCGCCTTGGCGGTCACCGCGATCATGGGCAGGTCCTTGCCGGCGGGCAGTTTGCGGATTTCCTTCATCGTCGCCATGCCGTCCATCTCCGGCATCATGATGTCCATCAACACCACCTGGATCTGGGAATCGGTCGCGACACGCGCGATCGCGTCCCGGCCATTATCCGCCCAGACGATGTCCATGCCGTGCTCCTCCAGCACCGTGGCAAGCGCGAAGATGTTGCGCATATCGTCGTCCACGATCAGGACACGCTTGCCGGCCAGCGGCTTGCTGGACTCGTGGATGTCGTTGACGAGCGAGCGCTTGGCCTCGGGCAGCCGCGCCAGGTTGTGGTGCAGCGCCAGCAAGGCATTGTCGAACAGCCTGGCCACCGTGTGGGTCTCGTGCACCGTGATCGCTTCGTCCGAGTACCAGTTGAACTTGCCCGCGTCCTTGCCGCTGCCCCGGTAGATCAGCAGCGGCAGCGGGCCCAGGCCCGGCTGGGCCGCCAGCAGCGCCCGGCAGTCGGCCGGGTCGAGCCCCGGGAACCCGTCCTCCAGCACCACGCAGTCGAAACGCTCTTTCTCCAGCGCCTCCGTCAGCTTCTCGGCGCTCTTGACGACGGTCAGCTCGATCCGCTCGTCTTCGATCTGGGCCAGGAATTCGCGTCGCGCGGCAACCTCCTTCAGCGCCACCAGCAGGTTCCTGCGCGGTCGCGTCAGGTAGCTGTGCAGCTGGTCGAGCATGGCGTCCAGCACTTCCTGGGACTGGATCGGCTTTTCCACGAACGCCATCGCCCCGGAACGGAACGCGCGTTCGCGCGAGTCGTCGGTGGAGATCACGCACACCGGAACGTGCCGCGCCGCCATGTCCTGCTTCATCCGGTCGAGCACGCGCCAGCCATCCATGTCCGGCAGGTACATGTCCAGCGTGATGGCCGAGGGCTTGTACTGCGCGGCCAGCGTGAGCGCGCCCGCGCCCAGCGAAGTGACCAGCCCCTTGAAGCCCTTCGCGCGGGCGGCGTCCAGCAGGAACCGGGCGAAGGACAGCTCGTTCTCGACGATCAGCAGCACCAGGTCTCCCTGCTGGATGGAATCGCGGTCGTCGTCGGCCTCGTTCGCCGACACCACGATCTCTTCGGCGGCCTCGACTTCCTGCTCCACCGGTTCGGGCCGGGCGATGCGCCTGACGACGCCCGGCGGCGGAAAGTCGCCGCGGCCCTCGCCCGCGGGCAGGGCGCGGCGCACCCCGCGCGTCCCGGCGTAGACCAGGGGCAGGAACAGCGTGAAGGTGCTGCCCTGCCCGGGCGCGCTGGACAGCCGGATTTCGCCGCCCAGCAGCTTGGACAGCTCGCGGCTGATCGCCAGTCCGAGGCCGGTGCCGCCGTACTTGCGGCTGGTCGA
>JAMPXR010000370.1 GCA_023701085.1 Ramlibacter sp.
CGAGGCGACGATCACCCGCTCGAACAGCGGGGAGAGGTGCTCCGTGTTGAAAACCGTGATGTCCTGTGCCTTCACGTCTTCCAGGCCGTCGACGATGGCGCGCTGGAGTCGTTGGGTGTCTTTCTTGGCGGCGGCTTCTTGGGTCATCAGGCGGATCGGTAAAGGTGATGTTGGTCAATATAACGTGCAACGGCCGGCGCAACCAGATGGGCGATCCCCGCTCCGGCGGCCGCGAGAGCGCGCACTTCGGTAGCGCTCTCGGGCATGTCGGGCAGTCGCAGCTGCCGCAGCCGGGCCTGCGCGGGCAGCGCGAGTGGCTCGGCGGCCGCGTCGGCCTGCACGGAAGGCCGGGCCGCCACGCAGATGATGCTCATGGCCAGGATGGCCTCCCACTCGCGCCAGCGCGTCAGCGCGAGCGCCTGGTCCTGGCCCATGACGAGGAAGAGCTGGGCCATGGGCTGCTCGGCCTTCAGCTCGCGCAGCGTGTCTATCGTGTAGGTGGGACCGGCGCGGCGCAGCTCGCGCTCGTCGATCACCGTGCGCGGCAGCTCGCCGAAGGCCAGGCGCGCCATCGCCAGGCGGTGCTCGGGCGCGCTCATGGCCCGCGCCTTGTGCCACGCCTGGCCTGTGGGAAAGACGAGCAGCTGGTCCAACCCCAGTTGCTCCAGCGCCGCGCGCGCGAGCGCGACATGCGCCAGGTGCGGCGGATCGAATGCACCCCCGAACACACCCAGGCGTGAGGCCGTCATCTGCGTCTTCCAGGGTGGCGCCAGCATTCCGCGACGTCGGAAATCATGCGTTTAAATCCAGTCCCTGCGCACCAGGAACTTTCTGTAAAGATCGTCCTCGGGCGAGCCGCGCCGGGTCGGGCGCTGGTAGGCCCAGCTGGCCAGCGGCGGCATCGACATCAGGATCGACTCGGCGCGTCCGCCCGACTGCAGGCCGAAATGCGTGCCGCGGTCCCACACCAGGTTGAATTCGACATAGCGCCCGCGCCGGTACAGCTGGAAGCCGCGCTCGCGCTCGCCGTAGGGCATGTCCTTGCGCGCCTTCAGGATCGGCAGGTAGGCACCGAGGAACGCGTCGCCCACCGAGCGAATCATCGCGAAGCCGTTCAGGAAACCCCCTTCGGCAAAATCGTCGAAAAAGATGCCGCCGATGCCGCGCTGCTCGTCGCGGTGCTTCAGGAAGAAGTACTCGTCGCACCAGGTCTTGAAGCGCGGATACTTGTCGCGGCCGAAAGGCTCCAGGGCCGCCTTGCACGCGCTATGGAAGGAGACGGCGTCTTCCTCGAAGCCGTAGCAGGGCGTCAGGTCCATGCCGCCACCGAACCAGAACACCGGCTCGCCTTCGCCCGGCAGCGCGGCCAGCATCCGCACGTTCATGTGCACGGTGGGCGCGTACGGGTTGCGCGGATGGAACACCAGCGACACGCCAAGGGCTTCGAAGCCGGAGCCGGCCAGCTCGGGCCGGTGCTGGGTGGCCGACGGGGGCAGGCGCGGCCCCACCACATGCGAGAAGCCGCAGCCCGCGCGCTCGAAGACCTTGCCGTCCTCCAGGATCATGGTGATGCCGTCCCCCTGCAGCAGCTCGCCCTTGCCTTTCTTCCAGCTGTCCCTGAGGAAGGCCGTGCCGTCCACTTCGGCGCAGGCGGCGACGATGCGGGCCTGCAGGCCCTTCAGGTAGTCGCGTACCGCGTCGACGTTGTTCACGTGGCCTGCTGCCCCGGTGCGCGCGCCGCGTGATGGTCATGCTCGCGCAGCGCCCGGTGGCCGATATCCCGGCGGTATTGCGCGCCGTCGAAGCCGATGCCGCGGGCGACCTCGTAAGCGCGCTGCTGCGCCGCCCGGATGTTGTCGCCCAGGGCCGTCACGCACAGCACACGCCCGCCCGACGTCAGGACCTCGCCGTCCTTCCTGACGGTGCCCGCGTGGAACACCATCGCGTCATCCGCCGGCCCGGGCAGTCCGCTGATCACATCACCGCTGCGCGGACTTTGCGGATAGCCCGCCGCGGCCATCACGACGCCCAGGGCGGTGCGGCGGTCCCATTGCAGGTCGACCAGGTCCAGTGCACCGCCTGTCGCGGCCATCATCAGTTCGAACAGATCGGTCTTGAGCCGCATCATGATGGGCTGCGTTTCCGGGTCGCCCAGGCGGCAGTTGAACTCCAGCGTGCGCGGCTGGCCCTGGCCGTCGATCATCAGGCCGGCATACAGGAAGCCGGTGAAGGGAATGCCGTCGCTTTCCATGCCTTTGATCGTGGGCAGGATGATTTCGCGCATGGCCCGGGCATGGACCGCGGGCGTGACCACGGGCGCGGGCGAATAGGCGCCCATGCCGCCGGTGTTGGGCCCCCGGTCGTCGTCCTGCAGCCGCTTGTGGTCCTGCGAGGTGGCCAGCGGCGCAACGTTGCGGCCGTCGCACATGACGATGAAGCTGGCTTCCTCGCCCTGCAGGAACTCCTCGATGACGACGCGCGCGCCGCCGGCGTTGTGGGCCACCCCCAGCTTGTTGTCCAGCAGCATGAAGTCGATGGCCTCATGGGCCTCGGCGGCCGTCATCGCCACGACCACGCCCTTGCCGGCGGCCAGGCCGTCGGCCTTGACCACGATGGGCGCGCCCTGGCGGTCGACGTAGGCATGCGCCGCCGCCGCATCGGCGAAGGTTTCGTAGCCGGCGGTCGGGATGCCGTGCCGCTTCATGAAGGCCTTGGAGAAGGCCTTGGAACTCTCCAGCTGCGCCGCGGCGCGCGTGGGTCCGAAGATGCGCAGCCCATGGGCGCGGAAATCATCCACCACGCCGGCGGCCAGCGGCCCTTCGGGACCGACCACCGTCAGGCCGATCTTCTGTTCCAGCGCCCACTGGCGCAGCCAGGCGAAGTCGGGGATCTCCACGTTTTCCAGGCGCGGATCGAGCGCCGTTCCGCCGTTGCCGGGCGCCACGTAGACCGCCTGCACCTTCGGCGACTGCGCCAGCTTCCAGGCCAGCGCGTGCTCCCTCCCGCCGCCGCCGATCACCAGGACCTTCATTCGTCGAGTTCCGCGTTGTGGAAGACGTCCTGCACATCGTCCAGGTCTTCCAGCGCATCCAGCAGCTTCTGCATGCGGGCGGCATCCTCGCCGGCCAGTGCGATCGGGTTCTCGGGGCGCATCGTGATTTCGGCCAGCTCCGGTTTCAGGCCGACGGCTTCGAGCGCGTTCTTCACCGATTCCAGGGCGGCGGGCGGCGTGATCACCTCGATCGCGCCGTCCTCGTCCCCAATGACATCGTCGGCGCCCGCGTCCAGCGCCACTTCCATCACCGCGTCCTCGCTGGCCCCCGGAGCGAGGATGAGCTGGCCCACGTTCCTGAACTGGAACGCCACCGAGCCTTCCGTGCCCATGTTGCCGCCGAACTTGCTGAACACGTGGCGCACCTCGGCCACCGTGCGCACCTTGTTGTCGGTCATGGTGTCCACGATGATGGCCGCCCCGCCGATGCCGTAGCCCTCGTAGCGGATCTCCTCGTACTGCACGCCTTCCAGGTTGCCGGTGGCCTTGTCGATGTTGCGCTTGATGGTGTCGGCCGGCATGTTCGCGGCCTTCGCCTTTTCCACCGCCAACCTCAGCCGTGGGTTGGCGGACAGGTCGCCGCCGCCCTGGCGCGCCGCGACCATGATTTCACGGATGACGCGCGTCCACACCTTGCCCCGCTTCTCGTCCTGCCGGCCCTTGCGATGCTGGATGTTTGC
>JAMPXR010000371.1 GCA_023701085.1 Ramlibacter sp.
CGTACGGATAGATGCTGGCATGCGATGCGCCGGTGCGCGGCGGGGGCGGCGCACCGTCGAAGGCGTAGTACATCGGATAACTCATCCACTCGGCGAGCGATTCCAGCATGGACACGTCGATCTGGCTGCCCTGTCCGGTCTTGCCGCGCAGCAGCAGCGCCGAAAGAATGCTGGTGAATGCGTACATGCCGGCGGCGATATCGGCCACCGAATTGCCCGCCTTGCTGGGCGATTCGGGCGTCCCGGTCACGGAGAGGAAACCTGCCTCGCTCTGGATCAGCAGGTCGTAGGCCTTCTTGTCGCGATAGGGGCCGTCCTCGCCGTAGCCGGAGATGTCGCACACGATCAGGCGCGGATGGGCCGGGGCCAGCGCCTCGTGGCTCAGTCCCATGCGCGCCGCGGCGCCCGGCGCCAGGTTCTGCACCAGCACGTCGGCACTGCCCAGCAACTGCTTGAGCAAGGCGAGCGCGGCCGGCTGCTTGAGATCCAGCGTCAGGCTTTCCTTGGAGCGGTTGGTCCAGACGAAGTGCGAGGCCAGGCCGCGCACGCGGGCGTCGTAATCGCGGGCGAAATCGCCGCCGCCAGGGCGCTCCACCTTGATGACCCGCGCGCCCAGGTCGGCCAGCTGGCGCGTGCAGAACGGCGCCGCGATGGCGTGTTCGAGGGAAACGACCGTGATGCCGTCGAGCGGCCTGGGAGCGGTGCTTGTCATCGCGCGGCTCAGTAGGAGCGCGGCAGGCCCAGCAGGTGCTCGGCCACGTAGCTCAGGATCATGTTGGTGGAGATGGGCGCCACCTGGTACAGCCGCGTTTCGCGGAACTTGCGCTCCACGTCGTATTCGTGCGCGAAGCCGAAGCCGCCATGGAACTGCAGGCACGCGTTGGCGGCTTCCCACGAGGCCTTCGCCGCCAGGTACTTGGCCATGTTGGCTTCGGCGCCGCAGGGCTGGTGGGCGTCGAACAGCTGGCAGGCCTTGAACCGCATCAGGTTGGCGGCCTCGACTTCGATGTAGCTCTGCGCGATCGGGAACTGCACGCCCTGGTTCTGGCCGATCGGACGGCCGAACACCACGCGCTCGCCGGCATACTTGCTGACCTTGTCGACGAACCAGTAGCCGTCGCCTATGCACTCCGCGGCGATGAGCGTGCGTTCCGCGTTCAGGCCATCGAGGATGTACTTGAAGCCCATGCCCTCCTGGCCGATCAGGTTCTCGGCGGGGATTTCCAGGTTCTCGAAGAACAGCTCGTTGGTCTCGTGGTTCACCATGTTGTGGATCGGCCGCACGGTCAGGCCTGTCTTCTCGGCCAGGCGCAGGTCCACCATGAAGATCGACATGCCCTCGGATTTCTTCTTCACCTCCGCCAGCGGCGTGGTGCGCGCCAGCAGGATCATCCAGTCGGAGTGCTGCACGCGCGAGATCCAGACCTTCTGGCCGTTGATGACATAACGGTCGCCCTTCCTCACTGCGGTCGTCTTGATCTTCGTGGTGTCGGTGCCGGTCGTGGGCTCCGTCACGCCCATGGCCTGCAGCCGCCATTCGCCGCTGGCGATCCTGGGCAGGTACAGCTCCTTCTGGGCGGGCGAGCCGTGGCGCAGCAGCGTGCCCATGTTGTACATCTGTCCGTGGCAGGCGCCGGCGTTGCCGCCGCTGCGGTTGATCTCCTCCATGATGACCGACGCTTCGGCCAGACCCAGGCCCGAACCGCCGTACTCCGCAGGGATCAGGGCCGCCAGCCAGCCCGCCTGGGTCAGCGCGTCGACAAAGGCTTCGGGATAGGCGCGTTCCTCGTCGATCTTGCGGTGGTACTCCGCCGGGAATTCGGCGCAAAGCGCGCGCACGGCGTCGCGGATTTCCTGATACGCGTCAGGGGTGGTCTTAAGCATCTGGTCTCTCGTGCTGGCCTTCGGTGATGGATGCGGCGACATCAAGCCAGTTCGGCGCTCGCCTGCATGGTCAGCCAGCCTTCATGGTCCTGGGCCCAGAAGCGGACCGCCTTGCCATCCGGCGAAGGCTGGGCGTTGACGCGAAAAGGATTCAAGTCGAAGGTCGGCCGCACCGCCTTGAAGTCGAAGCGCTGCACGAAAGCGCCCGGCGCATGGCGGCGCACCAGGTCGACCAGCAAGGTGGCGATCAGCGGCCCGTGCACGACGAGGCCCGGGTAGCCTTCGACGGCGGTCACATAGCGCCTGTCGTAATGGATGCGGTGCCCGTTGAAAGTCAGCGCCGAATAGCGAAACAGCATGACTTCGTCGGGCACGATCTCGCGCTGCCAGGCCGCAGCCTGTCCGGCGGCAACCGGCGCGGGCTGCGGGTCGTCCGGCCGGGCCGGCGCGCGGTACACGATGTCGTGCTCCTCGCTGATCGCGAGCCCTGCCGCGTTGTGGATTTCATGCTTGACCAGCACGAAGATGAGGTCACCGGTGCGCCCCGCCTTGTGCGTGACGGACTCGATGCGCGAGATGCGGCGCACGGCGTCGCCCACCTTCAGCGGGTTGCCCTTCTCCCAGCGCAGGCGCCCGCCGGCCCACATGCGGCGCGGCAGCGGCACCGGGGGCAGGAAGCCCCCGAGCCGCGCATGTCCGTCGCCACCGAGCTCGCTGTGCCGGTGCAGGGGAAGGAAATACAGCCAATGCCACAGCGGCGGCAGCACGAAGCCGGGCGAGGCGTCCGGCGCGGGAAGGTCCAGCGTGGCGGACATGGCGCGCACCGCGACGGCGGTGACCTCATCGGCCAGCGTTTCGGACTTGCCGACCCAGTCCTGCAGATGCGCCAGTGTCGCCGGGTCCAGAGTGCTCGAAGAAGTTTCCATCGCGCCGATGTTCGCGCATTTGCGCCGGCCGCGCCATCTGCCCTTTCAGCAGCAGCCCTTTGGGCGGGTCCTGCTAGGCTCCAGGCTCCCTGTATTCCACGTCCGTGGCATCGCCCGCCGGGCGGCCGTGCCGCACCGCATCGGCCCTGGGCGTGGGGCTGCCCTGCCGCGAGCGGCGGTACATTCGCTCGAAGCCTTCGCGCAGGTCGGCGCCCATGACGAACGGCTTGAGGGGTTGCCCGGTGATCTTCGCCCAGGCGGCGCGCAAGGCCCAGAGCCCTGCCATGACAACGAAGGCCACGGCCATGCTCGCGGCGAAGATCAGGCCGGCGGCCACGAAAATAAGGCGCAGGACGAGGATCAGGACAGTTTGCATCGCGTGTTGATGATCCGGTGCGTCAGCCGGCTGACGACGTGGAAGAAAACATGGCCGAAGTATGGGCTTGGGCCGCCCGCCGCAGCTGAGGAAGATCAAGCCGCCGCCTCTTCCGGCACCGGCCGCGCGTTCCCGAAGTGGAACACGCCGGGCTCGCGCACCGGGTCCACGTCCACCGGGATCACGCTCTTGGGCGAAAAGCGGCCTTCCAGGATCATCTTGGACAGCGGGTTCTCGATGCGCTGCTGGATGGCCCGCTTGAGCGGCCGCGCGCCGAACACCGGGTCGAAGCCGACCTTCGCGAGCTCTTCGATTGCGGCCGGCGTGACCTCCAGCTTCAGGTCCATCCTGGCCAGGCGCTGCTCCAGCACGCGCAGCTGGATCGCGGCGATCTTCTCGATGTGCTTGGCGTCGAGGCCGTGGAACACCACCGTCTCGTCGATGCGGTTCAGGAACTCGGGCCGGAAGTGGTTCTTCAACTCGTCCCACACCGCCTCCTTGATGTCCTCGTAGGGCTTGCTCACCATGGCCTGGATCATGTGC
>JAMPXR010000372.1 GCA_023701085.1 Ramlibacter sp.
CATGGCGGGAAAGCTGTAGGCGCTGATGTCCAGCGCGATGCGGAAGTTCTCGCGCGTGAGGCCCTCCAGGAAGGTTCCCGAGATCGCCTCGCGCGGCGCGTAGCCGATGCTGTGCACGAAGCCGTCGAAACGCGGCCAGGCCTGGGACAGGTCCTTGAACAGGCGGTCGATCTGGGCGTCGTCGCCGACATCGCAGTCGAAAATCAGGTTGGAGTCGAACTCCGCCGCGAACTCCGTGATGCGTTCCTTGAAGCGCTCCCCGACGTAACTGAATGCGAGTTCTGCCCCCTGCGCCCGGCACGCCTTGGCGACGCCATAGGCGATGGAGCGGTTGGACAGCACACCGGTGATCAACAGTTTCTTGCCAGCCAGGAATCCCATACGTCTCTTTAGTTGAAAAAATCTGTGCAGAATTGTCGCATGCGAGGTTTGCTTTTCATTCTGGCCTGGCTAGCTGCCCTGCCAAGCTGGGGCGCATACGCCTATGCGCAATTCGGCGACATCAAGTATCCGCCAGGATTCACGCATTTCGACTACGTCGACCCGAACGCCCCGAAAGGCGGCGAAATCCGCATGGTGCCGCCCACGCGGCCCACCAATTTCGACAAGTTCAATCCATTCACCCTCAAGGGCACACCGCCGTATGCCATCGACACCCTGCTGTTCGACACCTTGCTGGCGGGCAATTCGGATGAACCGACGACGGCTTACGGGCTGCTGGCCGAAGACGTGGAGGTCGCGCCGGACCGCTTGTCGGCCGTCTTCAGGCTCAATCCGAAGGCTCGTTTCCACGATGGCAAGCCGGTGCTGGCCGCCGACGTGGTCCATTCCTTCAAGACCCTCGTCAGCAAGCAGGCCGCGCCGCAGTACCGCACGATCTTCGCCGAGGTCAAGGACGCGGTGGCCGTGGCCGAGCGGGTGGTGCGCTTCGACTTCGCCAGCCCCAACCCCGAACTGCCGCTGATGGTGGGCGGCATGGCCGTCTTCAGCCGCGAATGGGGCAAGGGCAAGCCCTTCGACGAAGTGGTGTCCGACATGCCGATCGGCTCCGGCCCTTACCGCATCCCCAGCGGCCGCATGGGTCGGGACATCACCTATGTGCGCGACCCTAAGTACTGGGCGGCCGAGCTGCCCACCCGCAAGGGCCACTTCAATTTCGACCGCATCAGCTTCAAGATCTACCTGGACGAGACCTCGCGCTTCGAAGGCCTGAAGGCGGGCGAGTTCGATTTCATGCGCGAGTTCACCTCGCGCAACTGGGCACGCCAGTACAAGGGCAAGCAGTTCGACAGCGGCGAGCTGGCCAAGAGGGCCTTCGAGAACCGCAATCCCGGCGACTTCCAGGGGTATGTGTTCAACCTGCGAAAGCCCCAGTTCCAGGACGTGCGGGTGCGCCAGGCGATCGGCCTGGCCATGGATTTCGAGTGGATGAACCGGCAGCTGTTCTACGGCCTGTACCAGCGGGTGAACGGCTATTTTCCGAACAGCGATTTCCACGCGGAGGGTCTGCCCAAGCCCGACGAACTGGCCGTGCTGGAGCCCCTGCGCGGCAAGGTCCGGCCCGAGGTCTTCGGGCCGGCGCCGATCTCGCCCAGCACGGCGCCTCCGGGCAGCCTGCGCGAGAACCTGCGCCAGGCTCAGGCGTTGTTGAAGGAGGCGGGATGGAGCTACCGCGACGGGGCGCTGCGCAACGGCCAGGGCGAGGCGTTCACCATCGAATTCCTGAACGACCAGCCCTCGCTGGTGCGCATCGTCACGCCGTTCCAGAAGGCGCTGGAGAAGCTCGGCATCCAGCTGGTCTACCGGGTGGTGGACTTCTCGCTGTCCAAGCAGCGGATGGACGCCTTCGATTTCGAACTGACTTCGCAGCGCATTCCCGGCACCACGGCGCCGGGCGTGGAACTGATGGAGCGGTTCGGCTCCAAGGCAGCGGCCACGCCGGGGTCATCGAACATCTGGGGCATCGCCGATCCCGCGGTGGACGCGCTGCTGCGCAAAGTGGTCAGCGCGCGCACCCGGGCGGAGTTGAGCGCGGCGATGCGGGCGCTGGACCGGGTGCTCTCTCACGGCTACTACTCGGTGCCGCACTACTACGGCGACAAGTTCCTGATCGGTTACCGTCCGCGCCCATTCGTACTGCCGCCGAAGATCCCGCCTTACTACCAGCCGGACGCCTGGGCCATGTCGACGTGGTGGGCGTCGCCGGAAAACAAGTAGGTCCTCCATGACCAGCTACATCCTCAAGCGCCTGCTGCTCATGATCCCGACGCTGTTCGGGGTGCTGCTGGTGACCTTCGCCATCGTGCAATTCGTCCCCGGCGGGCCGGTGGAACAAATGGTGGCGCAACTGCAGGGGCGTGACACCGGCGGCGAACGCGCCGCCGCCGGCGGGGCCGGCTACCGCGGCCGGCAGGGGATCGATGAAAAGCAGATCGCCGAGATCAAGGCGCTGTATGGCTTCGACAAGCCGGCGCACCAGCGTTTCCTCCAGATGCTGGGCCAGTTCGCGCGCTTCGACCTGGGCAAGAGCTTCTACCAGCACAAGGACGTGTGGGAGCTGGTGAAGGAAAAACTGCCGGTCTCGATCAGCCTGGGCCTGTGGACGTTTTTCCTCAGCTACCTAATCGCGGTGCCGCTGGGCGTGGCGAAAGCCGTTCGCGCCGGCTCGCGCTTCGACATCGCGACGACGCTGCTCGTGCTCGTGGGCTACGCCATCCCCGGGTTCGTGCTGGGCGTGGCGTTGCTGGTGGTCTTCGGCGGGCAGCTGCAATGGTTCCCGCTGCGGGGCCTCACGTCCTCGAATTGGGAGCAGCTGGGCTGGGGCGCGCGCATCGTCGACTACCTGTGGCACATCGCCCTGCCGGTGACGGCCATGGTGTTCGGCAGTTTCGCCGTGACGGCGATGCTGACCAAAAATTCCTTCCTGGAGGAGATCCGCAAGCAGTATGTACTGACGGCCAGGGCCAAGGGCCTGGACGAACGCAGGGTGCTTTGGAAGCATGTGTTCCGCAATGCGCTGATCCCGATCATCACCGGCTTTCCGGCCGCCTTCATCGGCGCCTTCTTCACCGGCTCGCTGCTGATCGAAACGCTGTTCTCGCTCGACGGGCTGGGCCTGCTGAGCTACGAGAGCGTGATCCGCCGCGACTATCCGGTGGTGCTGGGCACGCTCTACCTGTTCACCCTGATCGGCCTGGTCACCAAGCTGATCAGTGATCTTTCCTATGTGCTGGTAGACCCGCGTGTCAAATTTGACTAGCCCCCCCGAAGTGGCCTCCGGCCACCTCCCCCCCAGGGGGGCGCCACCAGCGGACGGGCAGAGCCCGATCCGCGGTGGCCCTGAAAGGGAGCCGCCGGCGGCTCCAACCGCCACAGCTGCTGCTGCACACCTCAGTCCGGGCAAGCGGGCCTGGCTGCGCTTTCGGCGCAACCGGCTGGGGTTCTACAGCCTGGTGATCTTCTGCGCGATGGTGGTGCTGAGCCTGTTCGCGGAGGTGCTGTCCAACGACAAGCCGCTGGTGGTGCGTTACGAGGGCCAGTGGTATTTCCCGATCGTGAAGGACTATCCGGAAACCACGTTCGGCGGCGATTTCCACACGCCCACCGACTACCTGGACCCGTTCATCCGCGGCCGGCTGGCGCAAGGCGGCAATTGGGCGCTGTATCCGATCAACCCATACGGTCCCCGGACCTTGAACTATTTCGCCAGCCAGCCGAATCCGGCCGCG
>JAMPXR010000373.1 GCA_023701085.1 Ramlibacter sp.
CCGCTCGCCGGCGGCAGCTTCGCCGCCGAGCCCATCGTCATCAAGTTCAGCCACGTGGTGGCGGCCGACACGCCCAAGGGCAAGGGCGCGGACAAATTCCGCGAGCTGGCGGAGAAGTACACCGCCGGCGCGGTGAAGGTGGAGGTGTATCCGAACAGCACGCTGTACAAGGACAAGGAGGAGATGGAGGCGCTGCAGCTCGGCTCGGTCCAGATGCTGGCGCCCTCGCTGTCCAAGTTCGGCCCGCTCGGCGTGCGCGAGTTCGAACTGTTCGACCTGCCCTACATCGTCGACAGCTACGACGATCTGCACAAGCTCACCAGCGGCCCGGTCGGCCAGCAGCTGCTGGCCAGGCTGGAGCCGCGCGGCATCAAGGGCTTGGCTTACTGGGACAACGGCTTCAAGGTGATGTCGGCCAACGCGCCCATCCGCACGCCGGAAGACCTCAAGGGCAAGAAGATGCGCATCCAGTCCTCCAAGGTGCTGGAAGAGCAGTTCCGCGAGGTCAAGGCGCTGCCGCAGGTGCTGGCCTTCTCCGAGGTGTACCAGGCGCTGCAGACCGGCGTGGTGGACGGCACCGAGAACACCATTTCCAACTACTACACCCAGAAGGTGCACGAGGTGCAGAAGCACATCACGGTGTCCGACCACGGCTACATCGGCTATGCGCTGATCACCAACCGGAAGTTCTGGGACGGCCTGCCCGCCAATGTGCGCAGCCAGCTCGAGCGCGCGGTGAAGGAATCCAGCGAGTACGCCAACCGCATCGCCAAGGAAGAAAACGATGCCGCGCTCGAAGCGGTGAGAAAGAGCGGCAAGTCGGAGATCTACATGCCGACCGAAGCCGAGCGCCTGGCCTTCAAGAAGGCCTTCGTGCCCATGCACCGGAAGATGGAGGCGCGCATCGGGGCCGAGACCATACAGGCGGTGTACCGGGAAACCGGCTTCGATCCGGACAGGATGTAAGCCGGCCACATCCGGTGGCCCCGGACCAGGCCCGCGCCTCCGGCCCGGAGCGCGGGCCTGGTCGTGCCCGGCGCGGCGGGTTTCAGCGACCGCTACGCAACGGGGGAACAGGGGGCAGACCGCGGGGTGCAGGCCGGCCGCTCGCCCTTTGGTCACGAAATGGTTTCGAGCAAGACTTCGCGGGCTTTCGTGATGCGTACGAACTGTTCGTGACTGCCGCCGACGTCGGGATGCGCTTTCTGGGCGAGCCGCCGGAATGCGGCATTGACCTGGCGTCGCTCGAGCTTTCCGTTGGCCGGCAGACCCAGTACTTCGCGATGTTGTCGTTCGTCCACGGCTCGGCGCGTGTCGTCGTGTCTGCCTTGCCGGCCCGAGAAGCGCGCAAATTCCTCGTTCATGCGCTGCTGGGCGGCACGGCGCAGGTGCAGCGACTCGCGCCGTAGTGCCACCTGGTCGTCCTGCCAGCGCTGGCGTGACATGACGATGCAGGCGGCAAAGGCGATGCGGCCGTGGGTCTCGAGTTCGTCAAGGCTGAACGGACCCACCATGTCGAAGGGCTCCTCCAGCCATGCGCGTCGCCCACCGGGGCCGACCTCGACGTGGCCTAGCGTTGCCGTGGTCACCAGACCATGATCACCATTCCAGATGACCCATTCTTCCTCGCTGGCAGCGGCGTAGCTTTTGTCATGCATGCCCTGCCTCCGGGGCGGGGCATGCACGCTTTGTGGGATGGATTGAAGGAAACACGACAAGAATCGCCCATCTGAACGCTGGTTCCCAGGGGGTTGCAAATTGCGCACCAGACATCGCCTGCGCCGACAGCAGGTGCCGGGAGCGCATGCGAAGCGCCTTCCGAGTCGCCCTGGGCGGTGGGCTTCAGCGCTGCCGCTGGTAGTGGCCGACGAGCTCGGCCTTTTCCAGCACGTGACCGTCCATCGCCTTCTCCAGCGCGGCCTTGGTCGGCTGGTGGAGGTCGCCCAGCTTGACGTCCAGTGCGTACAGCTTGTGGAAGTAGCGGTGTTTGCCGACGGGCGGGCAGGGGCCGCCGTAACGGCAGTGCTTCCAGTCGTTGACGCCGGCCTGGGTGCCCTGCGGCAGGTCGTCTTCGATCACCCCCGCGGGCAAGTTGCCGGCGGTGGGCGGCAGGTCGTAGAGCAGCCAGTGCACCCAGGTCGTCTTCGGTGCCGCCGGATCGGGCGCGTCGGGGTCGTCCACGATCAGCACCAGGCTGTGGGTGCCGTCGGGCGGATCGGTCCAGGCGAGCGGCGGCGACAGGTCGCTGCCGTCGCAGGTGTAGAGGGCCGGAATGTCTGCGTTGTGGGCGAAGGCGGGCGAACCCAGGGTCATCGGCATGGTGCTCTCCTCTTGGCTAGCGGTAACGGGCCGCGGTGATGAACTGGCTGAAGGATTCGCACCACACGATGACCGTGGTGTAGCGCGCAACGTCCACGGTGGCCGGCACCGGGACGATGAAGTTGTCGAAGGTCCTGACCTCGCCCACCCGCTGCATCTGAGGCTTGAGGCGGATGAAGTCGGCCTCGGTCTCGACGAACTCGGGCGACAGGTAGAGCTTGTAGTCCGGTCCGGGCGCGATCCTGCCGGTGAGCACGATGTTGTGGGTGCTGACCGAGATGCGGCCTTCGCCCCAGTGCAGCGGGTCGCTGTCCTTGAGGTCGCGGCGGAACTCGCCGCTGTAGGTGGCCTGCCCGGCGAGCGTGGCGAGTTCCACCTGGCTGGGCGCGGGCGGCGCGGTGAGGATGGGCAGCAGATAGATGCCGAGCCCGAAACCGGCGAGCGCGGCGAAAGCGTGGCTGGCAAGAAGAAGCAGGCGCTTGGGCATCGGGGCGCATCCGTCGAGGCGCATCCATTGGGGCCGGGCGGCCGGGGATGGCGGCCCGGTGCGTCACGCTCTGTTCATAGTCCAGCCCGCCGGGCTTTGCCAGCGTGGGGGCGAAGCGGCCGGCCGGTCAGGGCTGCGGGTCGATCTGCGCGAAGGCGGCGGCGATCTCGGCGGCGTCGGACGGCCGCACCAGGCGGGCGAGCTCCTGGCCATCGCGCATGAAGATCAGCGTCGGCCACAGCTTGACGCCGAAGCTGCGTCCCAGCCGGCGGCCCGGCCCGTCCTCGATCTTGAAGTGGCGTACCTTAGGATGGCTGGCATAGGCCTCGGCGAGCGGAGCCTGCGCTGCGCGGCAGTAGCCGCACCAGTTGGTGCCGAACTCGATCAGCGCCGGCCCGGCGACATGGTCGATCGCGGCGCGGGTGGGGGCGTCCGCCGAATAGGTGGTGAGCATCATCTTCATCGGCTGACTCCGTTTTCCGTCGCCCCGGCCCCGATCACTTCTCGACGAAGGCGTGCTCGATCACGTAGTCGCCCGGATCGCCGATGCGCTTGGACATGCGGAAGCCGCGGCGGTCGAGCAGTTCGCGCGAGCTCTTCAGCATCGCCGCGCTGCCGCAGATCATGACGCGGTCGACCGCCGGGTCCAGCGGCGGCAGGCCGATGTCCTCGAACAGCTTGCCGCTTTCGATCAGGTCGGTGAAGCGGCCCTGGTTGCGGAAGGGCTCGCGGGTGACGGTAGGGTAGTAGATCAGCTTCTCGCTCACCATCTCGCCGAGGAACTCGTGGTGAGGCAGCTCGTGGGTGATGTAGTGCTCGTAGGCCACTTCGCTGACGGTGCGCACGCCGTGGATCAGCACGATCTTCTCGAAGCGGTCGTAGACGTCGAGGTCGCGGATCACGCTCATGAAGGGCGCCAGG
>JAMPXR010000374.1 GCA_023701085.1 Ramlibacter sp.
CAGCATGTCGGACGCCTCGATGCCCTTCCAGCCGGCGACCGACGAGCCGTCGAAGGCGTGGCCCGAGCTGAACTTGTCCTCGTCGAAGTGCGAGAGTGGGACGGTGACGTGCTGTTCCTTTCCGCGGGTATCGGTGAAGCGGAAGTCGACGAACTTGACTTCGTTCTCCTTCACCATCTTCATGACGTCTGCGACGCTCTTGGCTGCCATCAGGTTCTCCTGGTTGGATGGTTGTAAAAACAAGCTTGCGGATGGGAATGCAGTTTCTGTGCCAAAGCTGGTGCACGCGGTGGCCCGCGCGGCCCGGCGATTGTGCTCCAGCTTGAGCCGTTTTCTCTATCGCGGCTTCGCCCTTGCGGATGAGTTGCGCACCTGTATGGTGCCGCCGGCGAATTGCACCAATTCGGTGCGTTATCGCACCAACTCGGGGCCCAGGCCCACGCCTAATGCCTTGAGGCCCGCCAGCAGTTGCGCATAGGCTGGCTCGACTCGCGCGGGATCGCCCTTGACGCCCAGGTCGATGTGGCGTCCGTATTCCGGATGGTCCACGCTGGGCAGGCTGAACACCTTCACGCCGGGGTGGTCGTGCTCGATGCGCTCCATCAGCGGCGTCAGCGTCGCCTCCATCGAGCCGAGCACGATCACCGACTTCTCGGCGTAGGGCCGGCCGCCGAACAGGTGCGGGTACCGGTCGTCCAGCAGCCACTCGATCATCGGCCAGGCCATCACGGGAAAACCGGGCACGAAATGCACGTCGGCGACGCTGAACCCCGGGATCTTGTTGTACGGGTTGGGAATGATGCGCGCGCCCCTGGGGAACACGCCCATGTTCAGGCGGTGCACGTTGTCGGGCCGATCCGGCTCGTACGGCTGTCCCTGCTCGCGCGCGAGGTCCTGCATGCGTTCGCGGATCAGCGCTTCGGCCCGCGGGTGCAGTTCGAGCTCCACGCCCAGGGCCCGGGCCGCGCACTCGCGCGTGTGGTCGTCCGGGGTCGCGCCTATGCCCCCGCAGCAGAACACCACATCGCCGCTCGCGAAGGCGCGCCGCAGCGTCGCGGTGATGCGGGCGGGTTCGTCGCCCACGTATTCGGCCCAGTCCAGGTGCAGTCCGCGCGCAGCCAGCAGTTCGATCACTTTCGGCATGTGCTTGTCGGCGCGCCGGCCCGACAGGATTTCGTCGCCGACGATGACCAGGCCGAAATCGCGCGCTTCAGACCGGGCGGGAATTTGCGTCATCCCCCAATGCTAACGGGGCCGGTGCTTGCGGTGGCAGGGACAGCGCGGTTTCCTGGGCGCGCAGCGCTTGCAGTGCGGCCAGGCAATAGTGGGCGAACCACAGGGAGCCGAACGCGAACACCAGCGTGTAGATCCAGATCGCCAGCGGCGCCAGGACCACGAAGGCCGCCGCGAACAGGGCCCCCGAGGCCCACAGCAGGCTGGGCGCGGCGCCCAGGTAGCCGGTCAAGATCCCGATGCCCAGCAGCCACATGCGGTGGCGACGGAACACTTCGCGGCGCTCGTCGCGGCTGGCATGTTCGGCCAGCGCGTCGAAGGCCATCACGCGGTAGGTGAGCCAGCCCCAGATCAGTGGCGGCAGCAGCAGGATCAGTGGAGGCACCAGCCACAGGGGCAGCGAAACGATCAACGCAATCAGGGCCAGCACCGTCGAACCCAGCGACCAGGCAATGCTCGCGGCGAGCGAACCGCCGCGCTTGCGCTCGAGCTGCGCAAACCGGCGCTCGGCCACCAGGTTCGCCAGCGCGGGGGCCATCAGCATGCCCACCACGACCAGCGACAGCACCACGATGACCGGTGTCACCATGAAGATCACGAGCAGCGGCGCGACCACGGTCTTGAGGTTGCCGGCGCCAGCGTCCTGCAGCCAGCCCCACACGCTCTGCAGCAGATCGGTCGATTCGAGCGCGCCGCGCACCCAGGCCACGGCCGCGTCCCAGTACAGGTAGCCCAGGCCCAGCGACAGGCCCACGATCAGCGCGAGCGGCAGGAACGACAGCGCGATCACGCGCGGGTGCAGGCAGTAAGCCACCGCACGCCAGAACGAATCGAGGAACAGGCTCATCCGCGCAGCATACAGCGGCGCATCCCGTAACATGCCCGCATGGAAATGTGCGAAGTCAATGGTGTCAGGCTCGAAGTGCAGCGCCTGGCGGGAGGACGAGGCGCCTCGCGCGCGCCCATCGTGTTCCTGCACGAGGGGCTGGGTTCGGTTTCGATGTGGCGCGACTGGCCCGCCAGCGTCTGCGCCGCCGCCGGCCGCGAGGGATTCGTCTATTCGCGGCGCGGCTACGGCAAGTCCGACCCTACGCCCGATGTGCGGGGCGCCGGCCGCCTGGGGCCGGACTACATGCACAGGGAAGCGCTGGAGGTCCTGCCGGGCTTGCTGCGCGCGCTCGGCCTTCAGGTTCCCGTGCTGCTGGGCCACTCCGACGGCGGGACGATCGCGCTGATCTACGCGGCCCGCTTTCCGGTGTCGGCCTGCGTGGTCATGGCGCCGCACGTGATCGTCGAGGACCTGTCGGTGCGCTCGATCAGCGAGGCGCGCACGGCTTACCAGTCAAACGACCTGCGCGGGCGGCTGGCACGCTATCACGCGGACGTGGACACCGCGTTCTGGCAATGGAACGACATCTGGCTCAGTCCGGAATTCCGCGATTTCGACATCCGCGAGGAATGCCGGCGCATCCAGGCGCCGGTGCTGGCCATCCAGGGCGAGGACGACCCCTACGGAACCTTGCGCCAGATCGAGGACATCCAGCCGACGCGGGGTCCGATTTCCCGGCAAGTATTGCCGCAATGCGGTCACTCGCCGCACCGCGACCAGCCCGACAAGACGCGCCAGTTCGTGACGGAGTTCCTCGCGAACCTGCCCTGAGCTCAGGCCGTCAAGGCCGCGAGGTCGGCCTCTTGCAGCCACCGCCACTGGCCGGGCAGCAGATCGGGCGGCAAGGCCAGCCCGCCGATCCGGGAGCGATGGAGCGCTTCCACGCGGTTGCCGGCGGCGGCGACCATGCGCTTGACCTGGTGGTACTTTCCCTCGGTGAGCGTCAGAAGCAGTTGCCGCTCGCCCGCCCTGTCACAGGCGGCCGCGCGCACCGGTCGCGCCTCGTCCTGCAGCATCACGCCTTGCAGCAGGCGAGCGACCTGGGCGTCGTCCACGGGATGCTTGACCGTCACTTCATAGACCTTGGGCACGTGGCGGCGCGGCGAGTTCATGCGATGGATGAACTGCCCGTCGTCCGTCAGCAGCAGCAGCCCCGTCGTGTCCTGGTCCAGCCGCCCCACCGCCTGCACGCCCGGCGCGGCCCCGTGCTGCGGACGCTGGCGCAAAGGTGCGGGCAGCAGCGTGTAGACGCCGGGATGGGCCGAGGGCTTGCGCGAACACTCGGTGCCCGCGGGCTTGTGCAGCATCAGGTAGGCATGCTCGTGGTATTCCCACTCGGTGCCGTCGACGCAAAAGCGCAGCCCCCGGGTGACGAATTCGGCGCCACTGTCCAGCACCGCGCGGCCGCCGACCGCGACATGACCCTGCTGCACCAGGCCGGCGCAGATCCTGCGCGTGCCGAAGCCCTGGGTAAACAACACGTCCTGCAACTGCATGCGGCCGCCGTCCTGCTGCACGGATTCCCGTCCTTTCGTCCTGAAGGGACTCCAGTATGACAAGCGGGCATGCGAATTGCTCTGCTGCGGTGAATTTCCACGCCGGG
>JAMPXR010000375.1 GCA_023701085.1 Ramlibacter sp.
CCCAGGGGCCGCCGGCTGCAGGCGCTGTTCAACCGCGCCGTGCAGGACGAGCGGCTGGTCGCGATGGGCCTGTGCACCGCCGACAAGGAGCTGCTGCGCACGACGCCGCGCTTCCCGAAGGACCTGACTTGCGCACGAGCGCAGGAGATCGCCGCCATGCCCGAGCCGGTGCTGCGCATCGAAGGCGGTCCGGTGCACGTGGGCGTGTACCCGGTGACCGGCGAGGCGGGCAAGGTGGGCGAGTTGCTGCTGCTGCAGGACCTGAGTTTCATCGAGCGGCGCAGCCAGGACACCCGCAAGTACCTGATCATCCTGATCGCCAGCCTGGGCGCGGTGATCGCCCTGGTCACCGTGGTGGTCGCGCAGCTGAGCTGGCGCGGCTGGGTGAAAGGCACGCGCGCGCTGCTGCGCGGCGAAGGGCTGGTGCGGCCATTGGTCGGGTCCGCGCCCGAACTCGAACCGCTGGCCGCCGAACTGCGCTCGCGCCTGCGCGACCTGGAAGACGAATACCGGCGCACCAAGGGACCGGAGACCGAGTGGACGGCGCAGCGGCTGCAGTCGCTGCTGCGCACGCAGTTGCGCGGCGACCAGGTGATCGTGGTGTCCAATCGCGAACCCTATCTGCACCAAAGGCAAAGCGAGCGCATCGTCGTGCAACGTCCAGCCAGCGGACTGGTGACGGCCGTGGAGCCGGTGATGCGCGCCTGCTCGGGCACCTGGATCGCGCACGGCAGCGGCAGCGCCGACCGCGAGGCGGTGGATGCCCATGACCGCGTGGCTTTGCCCCCGGGCCAGAAGGACTACCAGCTGCGCCGCCTGTGGCTCACGCCCGAGGAAGAGAAGGGCTATTACTACGGCTTCGCCAACGAGGGCATGTGGCCGCTGTGCCACGTGGCGCACGTGCGGCCGGTGTTCCGCGAATCCGACTGGCAGTGCTACCAGGCCGTCAACCAGCGCTTTGCCGATGCGGTGGTGGCCGAAGCGCGCAGCGAGGACCCGGTGGTGCTGGTGCAGGACTATCACTTCGCGCTGCTGCCGGCGATGGTGCGCAAGAAGCTGCCGCGCGCCACCATCCTGACCTTCTGGCACATTCCCTGGCCCAACCCGGAATCGTTCGGCATCTGTCCCTGGCGGCGCGAGATCCTGGAAGGCATGCTGGGCAGCACCATCCTGGGATTCCACACGCCGTTCCATTGCAAGAACTTCATGGAGACGGTGGACCGCTACCTGGAAGCGCGCATCGAGCACGAGCACTCGACCATTTCGTTCCAGGGCGACAAGACCTTCGTGGAGAGCTACCCTATCTCCATCGAGTGGCCCACCGCCGCCGAGAAGCAGCAATGGCTGCCGGTGGACCAGTGCCGCCGCAACGTGTTCGAGCGCCTGCAGATTCCGCTGGACCACCGCCTGGCGGTGGGGGTGGACCGTTTCGACTACACCAAGGGCATCCTGGAACGGCTGCACGCGGTGGAGCGCATGCTGGAGAAGTACCCCGAATGGCTGGGCCGCTTCACCCTGGTGCAGGTGGCGGCGCCTTCGCGCGAGGTGCTGGAGGAATATCACGCGTTCCGCGACCGCATCACGCAGGTCACCCAGCGCATCAACGAGCGCTTCCAGCACCCCAGCGGCCCGGTGGTGCGGCTGCTGGCCACGCATCACGACCACGCCGCCGTGAACGAGCTCTATCGCGCCGCCGACGTCTGCCTGGTCACCAGCCTGCACGACGGCATGAACCTGGTGTGCAAGGAATTCGTCGCGGCACGCGACGACGAACGCGGCGTGCTGATCCTGAGCCGCTTCGCAGGCGCCGCGCGCGAAATGCCCGAAGCGCTGATCGTCAACCCCTACCACGTGGAGGAAACCGCCGACGCGCTGCACCGCGCGCTGACCATGCCGGAAGCGGAACAGCGCGAGCGCATGGCCAGCCTGCGCACCACGGTGCGGGAGTTCAACGTCTACCGCTGGGCCGGTCGGATGCTGTCGGATGCGGGGCGCTGGCGCTTAAGGGAGAGAATCGCGGAGCGCGTGCAAAGGCATCAGCTGGAGTGAGATGGGGCGGCCGTCCCGGTGACGCGTCCCCGAGCACACTTCACTTCCAGCCCAGCGGCTCCACGTCCACATGGCCGCTGCCGTCGCTCATGCTCAGGACGCCTTCCTGGATCGTGGCTTGCAACTGCATGCTGCGTTGCGCCAGCGACGCCAGCGCCTGCGACGCCGCGGCCGGCACGCGAAAGACGCTGAGGTTGCCCAGCCGCGTGAGCCTGCTTTCGATGCCCCGCCACCAGACTTCGGCCGCAGGACTGAAGCAGTAGACGCGAACCTGTGCGGCCTTCGCGCAGGCCTTGGCCAGCGGTTTTTCCTCAGGCTGGCCGACCTCGATCCACAAGCGGGTCTGGCCCGTGAAGTCGCGCAGCCACACATCCGGCTCATCCGGATTGGACAGTCCCGCGCCGAACGCCAGGGTCCCATCACCGCCGCAATCGGTTTGCAGACGATGGGCGTTGAGGGCCAGCGCGGCCAGCCGGATCATCATCCGCTCGTCCGTTTCGCTCGGATGGCGTGCCAGCGTCAGCGGGTGATCCGCGTAATAGCCGTGGTCGATGTCGGCAATCGCGAGGTTCGCCCGGAAGATCGTCGATTTGAGAGCCAAGGCCAGGACCTGTCCAGCGGGCGCTAGGCCCGTTTCGCGAGTTCGGCGGCCTTGCCCACGTAAGTGGCCGGCGTCAGCGCGAGCAACCGGTCCTTTTCCGCGGCCGGGATGTCGAGCGACCGGATCAGCGCATGCAGGTCTTCCGCGCGCACCGTCTTGCCGCGCGTGGCCTCCTTGAGCTTCTCGTAAGCGCCCGGCACGCCGAAACGCCGCATGACGGTCTGTATCGGCTCGGCCAGCACCTCCCACGCCTGGTCCAGATCGGCCGCCAGGGCTTCCTCGTTGAGTTCGAGCTTGGCCAGCCCGATGCCCAGCGACTGGTAGGCCAGCGCCGTGTAGCCCAGCGCCACGCCCATGTTGCGCAGCACGGTCGAATCGGTCAGGTCACGCTGCCAGCGCGAGATCGGCAGCTTCTCGGACAAGTGGCGCAGCAGCGCGTTGGCCAGCCCCAGGTTGCCTTCGGCGTTTTCGAAGTCGATCGGGTTGACCTTGTGCGGCATGGTGGACGAACCGATTTCGCCGTCGCGCAGCCGCTGCTTGAAGTAGCCCAGGCTGACGTAGCCCCAGACGTCGCGCGACCAATCGATCAGGATGGTGTTGGCGCGCGCCACCGCGTCGAACAGCTCCGCCATGTAATCGTGCGGCTCGATCTGGACGCTGTAGGGCTGGAAGCTCAGGCCCAGCCCCAGGGGTTCGGGCGTCTCCACCAGCTTGCGGCAGAACGCCTCCCAGTCGAAGTGCGGCCAGGCCGCCAGATGCGCGTTGTAATTGCCCACGGCGCCATTCATCTTGGCCATCAGCCGCACGCCGGAAATTCTCTCGCGCGCGGCGGCCAGGCGCACCACCACGTTGGCGATTTCCTTGCCCACCGTCGTGGGGCTGGCCGTCTGCCCGTGCGTACGGCTGAGCATGGGCGCCTGCGCGTAGTCGTGCGCCATCTGCCGCAGCTTGACGATCACCGCGTCCAGCGCCGGCAGCAGCACGAGGTCGCGCCCGCCCTTGAGTTGCAGCGCGTGGCTGGTGTTGTTGATGTCCTCGCTGGTGCAGGCGAAATGCACGAA
>JAMPXR010000376.1 GCA_023701085.1 Ramlibacter sp.
AACAGCGTGGCATTGTCCTTGTAGTAGGCCTCGATCTCGGCGTCGGTGGGCTTGACGCGGCCCGCATAGGCGGCGGGGTCGAAACGCGCCACCTGCACTTCGCGCTTTTCGAAGAACGCATTGAGCGAGATGTTGGCCTGCGTCGGTGTCGCCATGCTGGTGCCACCCACGCCGCCGAGCACCTGGCGCGACGACAGGTCGGACCGGACCCGGGCCTCGAACATCTCCGGCGTCATCCCCTGCGCGCTCACGAGCTGCCGGTAGCGCGCCATGTCCAGCTTGCCGTCGGGCCCGCGCAGCGCGGCGACCAGCTCGTTTTGCTGCAATTCGCGCGCGAGCCGCTGGTCGCTGGTCACGAGCTTGGATTTCACGGCGGCCGCGGCAAGCACGCGGTCGCGCACCATGCGTTCCAGGGTGGCGTACTGGGCGGCCGGCGAGTCCAGCAGCTTGGGATCCAGCGTGGGCATGGACTGGCGCACGCGCTCGACCTCCTGCTTGTGCGCCGCGTCCCACTCGGCTTTCCGGATCGCTTCGCCGTCCACCGTGGCGACCACGTCGCCCTGGTCCCTGAACCGGTCGTAGCCATTGATGCCCACGAGCACGAATGAAGGGAAGATCAGCAGGAACAGCAGCAGCTGCATGACCCTGGTGTGCTTGCGGACGAAATCGAACATGCTTTGACTCACAACCTGTTAAAAATCGGCCCCGGTCCTTCAGGCCTGCGCGCTGCGATGCCGCGCGCAAACAAAAGGCGAACAAAGTTCGCCTTCGGCTGGTTGGTGGTGGGTGCTGACGGGATCGAACCGCCGACCTACGCCTTGTAAGGGCGCCGCTCTACCAGCTGAGCTAAGCACCCCACCGGGAAACGGCCGTTCAGTTCAGCGCATCCTTGAGCGCCTTGCCGGGACGGAACTTGGGAACCTTGGCTGCCTTGATTTTAATCGCTGCGCCGGTGCGCGGATTGCGGCCGCTGCGGGCGGCGCGCTTGCCCACGGCGAAGGTGCCGAAGCCCACCAACGAAACCGAGCCGCCTTTCTTCAACGTGGTCTTGACGGCGCCGATCATGGACTCCAGCGCGCGCGTGGCGGCGGCTTTCGAGATATCGGCATGCTTTGCGATGTGCTCAATCAGTTCAGTCTTGTTCACAAGGGGCCCCTCGTACAGAGAAACAGTTGATCGGGATGGGTTTGAAAGTTCTTGTCTCCCGGTCCTGCGGCGGCGCCGAAAGGCGCCCTGAAGCGAGAAAGTGGGAGACGTCTTGCGCGGCTTCGGCCACCGGGCAATTAGAGCGACGGACCCCCACGGTGTCAATACAACGGGCGGGTTTACAACAGCCAGGAGCCTGGTTCGGGCCGCTTTTGGCCAGATTCCATGCGGGATGGCGGCCGGTCGGCCGCGCGGGCCGCGATCGGCCGGCCCGGGACACTACGACAGCGCGGACGCGATCGCGCGCCCGAGGTCCGCCGTCGTCGCCGCGCCCCCGAGGTCCGGTGTGCGCGGCGCGCCGCTTCCCGGACGCAGGACTTTTTCGATGGCCGCGAGAACCGCATCGTGCGCCTGCCGGTGCCCGAGGAAGTCCAGCATCATCGCGCCGCACCAGATCTGGCCGATCGGATTGGCGATGTTGCGCCCCGCGATGTCGGGCGCGGACCCGTGCACCGGCTCGAACAGCGAGGGGAACAGGCGATCGGGGTTGAGGTTGGCGCTGGGCGCGATGCCGATGGTGCCGGTGCAGGCCGGGCCCAGGTCGCTCAGGATGTCGCCGAACAGGTTGCTGGCCACCACCACGTCGAAGAAGTCGGGGCGCTGCACGAAGTGCGCGGTGAGGATGTCGATGTGGAACTTGTCGGTCTTCACGCCGGGGTAGGCCTTCGCCATTTCCGCGACACGCTCGTCCCAGTAGGGCATGGTGATGGCGATCCCGTTGGACTTGGTCGCGCTCGTGAGGTGCTTTTTCGGCCGCGACTGCGCCAGCTCGAACGCGAACTTCAGCACACGGTCCACGCCCACACGGGACATCACCGTCTCCTGCATGACGATCTCGCGCTCCGTGCCCGGGTACATGCGCCCCCCGATGGCCGAATACTCTCCTTCGGTGTTTTCGCGCACGATGTACATGTCGATTTCACCCGGCTGGCGCGCGCTGCCGTCGCGCCGCACCACGGGCGCGACGATGCCGGGCATCAGCCGGGCGGGCCGAAGGTTCACGTACTGGTCGAACTCGCGCCGGAACAGCAGCAGCGAGCCCCACAGCGAGACATGGTCGGCGATCTTCTCGGGCCAGCCGACGGCACCGAAATAGATCGCGTCGTGCCCGCCGATGCGGTCCTTCCAGTCGTCCGGCAGCATCTTGCCGTGCTTCTCGAAATAGTCCCAGCTCGAAAAATCGAAATGGTCGAATGCGAGGTCGATGCCGAACTTCCCCGCGGCCGCCTCGAGCACACGCAGGCCCTCGGGCATCACTTCCTTGCCGATGCCGTCGCCAGCGATCACGGCGATGCGTTTGCTGCTCATTTCAAACGTTCTCCTGTTGCATGGGATCCGGACATTTTCCCGCCGCCGGCCGGCGACTGGCGCACCACCAGGCTGACGCCCAGCGCGGTAAACGCGATGCCCGCGACGGTGAACGCCGTGATCGCCTCGCCGAACAGCAGCCATGCCATCACGGCCGTGGTGGGCGGCACCAGGTACATCAGGCTGGACACCGACGTGGCCGCGCCGCGGTGAATCAGCAGGAACAGCAGCGAGCTGCCACCCAAAGTCAGCGCGAGCACCGACCATGCCATCGCGCCGGCCAGCTCGCCGTTCCAGCGCATGCCCTCGGACTCGAGCAGCGCCAGCGGCAGGGTGACGGCGAAGGCGGCGCTGAGCTGGACCAGGCTGGCCGTGCGCACGTCGCACGGCGACACGTAGCGCTTCTGGTAGATCGTCCCCGTCGTGATGCTGAGCAAGGCGCCCACCGCTGCCGCGAAGTTGGCCGCGCTGATCTCGCCCACACCCAGCTTCTGCCACACGACCATCGCCAGGCCGCCGAAACCCAGCGCCAGGCCGGCCCATTGGCGCGGCGACACCGCGCCGCCCCGCGACGAAACCCAGATCGCGGTCAGCACCGGCTGCAGCCCCACCAGCAGCGCCGCCAGGCCGGCGCCCATGCCCATCTTGACGGCGGCCCACACGCCGCCGAGATACCCGGCGTGCATCAGGATGCCGGCCACGGCGAGGTGCTTGACCTGCCCGCGTTCGCGTGGCAGCAGCGCGATGCCGGCCGCCACGGCCCAGGCGAGGAAGCAGGCGACGGACAGCAGGTAGCGCAACGCCAGGAACTTCATCGGCGGCGCATGGGGCATGCCGAAACGCGCGACGATGAAGCCGGTGCTCCAGATGAGCACGAAGATCACGGGCATGGCGCGAACCAGCGCATCCTGCCGGGACAATGGGCTCATCTGGCTATTTCACCCGCTTGCGGATTTCTGGCAGGGCTCTTTGCAGGTAATAGGCCATCGACCAGACGGTCAGAATCGCGGCGATCCAGATCAGCCAGGTTCCCCACACGCCGGTGTCGACCAGCCCGAACAGCTGGCCGTCGAACAGCAGGAACGGGATGGCGATCATCTGCACCGTGGTCTTGAGCTTGCCCAGCATGTGCACCGCCACGCTCTTGGAGGCGCCGATCTGGGCCATCCACTCGCGCAGCGCGGAGATCGCG
>JAMPXR010000377.1 GCA_023701085.1 Ramlibacter sp.
CCGGCGCGACGGTGCTCGCCATCCTGCCGGGCAGCCGCGCGTCGGAGGTGCAACGGCTGGCGCCGCGCTTCTTCGCGGCCGCGGCGATCCTTCTGCGCGAGCGGCCCCAGGTCCGGCTGGTCGTGCCGGCGCTGCCCGCGCGACGGGCGGCGGTCCAGTCGGCCGCGCGTGCCGCGGGCATCGAGGACCGGCTGATGGTCGTGGACGGCCAGTCGCACGCGGTGCTGGCCGCATGCGACCTCGCGCTGGTGGCCAGCGGCACGGCCACGCTGGAGGCGGCGCTGTTCAAGCGCCCGATGGTGATCGCTTACGCGGTGAACCCGCTGAGCTACCTGCTGATGAAGCCCAGGCACCTTCAGCCCTGGGTCGGGCTGCCCAACATCCTGTGCGGCGATTTCGTCGTGCCGGAGCTGCTGCAGGACGACGCGAATCCCGACGCGCTCGCAGCGGCCCTCTTGGAATGGCTGGCGGCTCCTGACAGAATGGCGGCCGTGCGCGAGAAATTCAGCGCCTTGCATGCGCTGCTGCAACGCGACACGGCAACACTGGCCACCGATGCCATCGAAAAAGTCATCAGTTCCTGAAACGGGCGCGGCCGGACCGATGCGTATCCGGACCGCCGGTCGTGCCGCGAACGCCCAGGGCCGCCTGCCCTGGGATCCGGTCGGGCTGGTGGCCGGCGTGGACGAGGCCGGGCGCGGGCCGCTGGCCGGGCCGGTGGTGGCTGCCGCCGTCATCCTGGACGACACCCGGCGCATTCGCGGCCTGGCCGACTCCAAGGTGCTGACGCCGCTGCAGCGCGAGCGCCTGTACGACCAGATCCGAGAAAAGGCCCTGTGCTGCTCCATCGCGCAGGCCAGCGTCGAGGAAATCGACACGCTCAACATCCTGTGGGCGACGATGCTCGCGATGAAACGCGCGGTGGAGGGACTGCGCCTGAAGCCGGTCAAGGTCCTGGTCGACGGCAACCGGCTGCCGGTCCTGGACATGCTGTGCGAGGCCGTGATCGGCGGCGACGCCATCATCAAGTCGATCTCGGCGGCTTCCATCCTGGCCAAGGTCCACCGCGACCGCCTGTGCCAGCAACTGCACGAGGAATTGCCGCAGTACGGCTTCGCCTCTCACAAGGGCTACGCCACGCCCGAACACCTGGAAGCGCTGCGGTTGCACGGTGCCTGCCGCCACCACCGCAGGTTCTTCAGTCCGGTCGCCGCCACTTTGGCGGCCCAGGACGAGGCCGCGGCCGCATTCGCCATGGAGGATGGGACGGCGGTGACCGTCGCCGGGCCGTGAGCGCCGGCGGGGCGCAGTTCGTGCACTCGGCGGCCAACGCCCTGTTCAAGGAACTGCGGCGTCTGGCGCAAGACAGCACGGCGTACCGCAAGCAAGGCCGCATCTGGCTGGAGGGCGACCACCTGTGCCGCGCGGCGCTGGCGCGCGGCGTTTCGCCGACGCTGGCCGTGTTCTGCGAATCGTCCTGGTCCGCCGGCGAGGCGGACTGGGCGCGGGCGGCCGGCAGGCAGGTGGTCGTCGCCGACGCCCTCTTCGCGGGCTTGAGCAGCCTCGAGTCCCCGGCGCGCATGGGCTTCGTCGTGGACCTGCCTGCGGCCGCCGCGCTGCAGCCCGAAGCGGGCACCGTGATCCTGGACCGCGTGCAGGACGCCGGCAACGTCGGCGCCATCCTGCGCTGCGCCGCCGCGTTCGGGTTCCCGCAGGTGCTCGCCATCAAGGGGACGGCGGCGCTGTGGAGCCCGAAGGTGCTGCGATCGGCCATGGGCGCCCATTTCGGCCTGCGGCTGATCGAAGGGCTGGCGCCCGAGGCGCTGGACGCGCTGGCCGTTCCCGTCATCACGACGAGTTCGCACGATGGCGAACTGCTGCACCGGCGGGAGCTGCCCTGGCCCTGCGCCTGGGCGCTGGGGCACGAAGGGCAGGGCGTCAGCGCGGAAATCGCGGCGCGCGCGCGGCTGGCGGTGCGCATCGCGCAGCCCGGCGGCGAGGAGTCCCTCAACGTCGCATCGGCCGCGGCGATCTGTCTGCATGCCAGCGCCGCGGCCCGGGTGGGCTGACGCGCTCGAAGGCCCTCTTGGCGGCCGGGATGGGCGCTGCTGGCTATAATGAGCGGCTTTCCCGCAAACTCCGTACGCCTAGCGCATTCAAGCCAAATCCCTGACAAAAGCTGCCGCCAGAGCCCTGCTCTTGCCCGCGCACTTGATAACTGGGCGTACCCGTAACAATCCGGAGAACCCAGTGCTTTTGTCTCAACAGGGAAAATTCACTCCTGCGATTCTCGCGCTCGCGGACGGTACGGTCTTTCCTGGTTTTTCCATCGGGGCCACGGGCTCCACCACCGGCGAGGTCGTGTTCAACACGGCCATGACCGGCTACCAGGAAATCCTCACGGACCCGAGCTATTGCCGGCAGATCGTGACGTTGACGTATCCGCACATCGGCAACTACGGCGTCAACGAGGAGGACGTCGAGGCCGGCAAGATCCACGCGGCGGGGCTGATCATCCGGGACCTGTCCATGGTCGCCTCCAACTTCCGGAGCGCCCGATCGCTGACCGACTACCTGCGTGCCCAGGGCACGGTGGCTATCGCCGGCGTCGACACACGCAAACTGACCCGCCTGCTGCGCGACAAAGGGGCGCAGAACGGCTGCATCATCGGCCTGGCGGCCGACCAGCAGGTCGAGCCCGCGCTCATCGACCAAGCGGTCGCGGCCGGCCGGTCCGCGCCGCCCATGAGCGGCCTGGACCTGGCGAAGGTCGTCTCGGCTGCGCAGCCTTACGACTGGACGCAGACGGAATGGCGCCTCGGATCGGGGTATGGCGAACGCAAGGCGGACAAGTACCACGTCGTCGCATTCGATTTCGGCGTGAAGAAGAACATCCTGCGCATGCTCGCGCAGCGTGGCTGCAAGGTGACCGTGGTGCCCGCCACCACTTCGGCCGCCGAGGTGAAAAAGCTCCAGCCCGATGGCGTTTTCCTCTCCAACGGGCCAGGCGACCCGCAGCCGTGCGACTACGCGATAGCCGCCACGCGCGAGCTGGTGGAGTCGGGTTACCCCACGTTCGGCATCTGCCTGGGCCACCAGATCCTCGCGCTGGCGTCCGGGGCGAAGACGTTCAAGATGAAGTTCGGCCACCACGGTGCCAACCATCCGGTGAAAGACCTGGACACCGGTCGCGTGAGCATCACGAGCCAGAACCACGGTTTTGCCGTGGACGACAGCACGCTGCCGCCCAACCTGCGCGCCACCCACGTCAGCCTGTTCGACGGCACGCTGCAGGGCCTGGCTCGCACCGACCGCCCGGCGTTCTGTTTCCAGGGCCATCCGGAAGCGTCGCCGGGACCGCACGACATCGGCTACCTGTTCGATCGCTTTGCGGACCTGATGGACCAGGCCGCGGGAGGGAAGAAGTAAATGCCCAAGCGCACCGACATCAAGAGCATCCTCATCATCGGGGCCGGCCCGATCATCATCGGCCAGGCGTGCGAGTTCGACTATTCGGGCGTGCAGGCCTGCCATGCGCTGCGACAGGAGGGCTACAAGGTCATCCTGATCAACAGCAACCCGGCCACCATCATGACCGACCCGGCCACGGCCGACGTGACCTACATCGAGCCCATCACCTGGCAGACGGTCGAGAAGATCATCGCCAAGGAAA
>JAMPXR010000378.1 GCA_023701085.1 Ramlibacter sp.
GCGTGAAGTCGCGCATCTTCAACCACGTACCGTTGGTGGTTTCCCACAGCTCGGAGGTCAGCGTGCCACGCACCGCGTGGGCGTTTTCGCGTGCGGCGCGCAGGCAGTTGCGGATGCTGGACAGGTTGTCCGGGTCGAAGATCATGAACTCCAGCACGTTGTCGGGCGTGATCTCCGCGTGACGCTGATGGAAGGCGGCTTCCAGGCCCATGATGCGTAACGTGGCGCCCCAGGCCTGCTCTTCCTGCGCGGCGGACTGCGGCATCATCGACATACGGTGATTCACATCGAGGATACGGGCGATGTTCTCGGCCCGTTCCATGTAGCGGGCCATCCAGTAAAGGTGATCGGCGGTACGGCTCAGCATGTTGTTTTCCTCTTGGTCCTGCTTGTATGTGCCCCGCCCGCTACGCGGTCGCCCCCCAAGGGGGCTGAGTGACCGTCTTGGGGCAGCCCGGCGACAGTAACTCAGGCTTCCAGCACCCAGGTGTCCTTGGTGCCGCCACCCTGGGACGAATTCACCACCAGCGATCCTTCGCGCAACGCGACCCGCGTCAGGCCACCGGGGATCAGCTGGATCTCCTCACCCGACAGCACGAAGGGCCGCAGGTCGATGTGGCGCGGCGCAATGCCGGCATCGACGAAGGTCGGGCAGGCCGACAGCGCCAGCGTGGGCTGGGCGATGTAGCGCTCGGGGTACTTGACCAGGACCTCGCGGAAGGCCTCGATCTCGGCCTTGGTCGAAGCCGGACCGACCAGCATGCCGTAGCCGCCGGCACCATGGACCTCCTTCACTACCAGCTCGGGCAGGTGATCCAGCACATAGGCCAGGTCGTCCTTCTTGCGGCACATGTGGGTTGGCACGTTGTGCAGGATGGGTTCCTCGCCGAGGTAGAAGCGGATCATGTCCGGCACGTAGGGATAGATGGACTTGTCGTCCGCCACGCCGCTGCCGATCGCGTTGGACAGCGTCACCCGGCCGGCCTGGTAGGCCTTGAGGATGCCCGGCACGCCCAGCACCGAGTCGGAGCGGAAGGCCTGCGGATCGAGGAAGTCGTCGTCCACCCGGCGGTAGATCACGTCCACCCGCTGCGGCCCTTGGGTGGTGCGCATGTAGACCTGTTCGTCCTTGACGAACATGTCCTGGCCTTCGACCAGTTCCACCCCCATCTGCTGGGCGAGGAAGGCGTGCTCGAAGTAGGCGCTGTTGTAGGCGCCCGGCGTCAGCACCACCACGGTGGGATCGGTCACGCCGGTCGGCGCCACGCTGCGCAGCGTCTTCAGCAGCATGTCGGGATAACGGTCGACCGGCGCGACACGGTAGCGCGAGAACAGGCGCGGGAAGAGCCGCATCATCATCTTGCGGTTTTCCAGCATGTAGGACACGCCGGATGGCACCCGCAGGTTGTCCTCGAGCACGTAGAATTCGCCGGCGCCGGCACGCACGATGTCCACGCCGGCGATGTGGGCGTAAAGGTTGCGCGGCACGTTCACGCCCTGCATCACCTTGCGGTACTGCGCGTTGTTGAGCACCTGTTCGGCCGGGATCTTGCCCGCCTTGAGGATCTCCTGGCCATGGTAGATGTCGTGGATGAAGAGGTTGAGCGCCTTGACCCGCTGCTTGAGGCCCGCGGCCAGATCAGCCCACTCGTTGGCCGGAATGATGCGCGGAATGATGTCGAAGGGAATCAGGCGCTCGGTGCCCGCCCCCTCGCCATACACCGCGAAGGTGATGCCGTAACGGTGAAACAGTGCATCCGCCTCGGCCCGCTTCTGCGCCAGCCTCTCTTCCGGCATTTCGGACAGCCATGCGGCATACGATGCGTAGTGCGGCCTCACCCGCCCTGCATCGTCGGTCATCTCGTTGTAGAAGTTCTTGATGGTCATGGCGCCAAGCCCGCCTTTCTTGTGATGGATCCGGATAAAACCCAAACAGCGAAAAACATGCCAGCCACCGGCAAACGCTTATCCACGGCCGGATGACGGTTTTTCTTTCAACATAGCACCACCTTGGTGCATAAAGATCATCCAAATCCGGCGCATGGTGCATTCGGAATGTTTCTGCACCAATCTGTCGCGCCCAAGCCTGCAAACCGCGCTCAGGCTTCGAGCAGGAAATCGCGCACCACCGCGATCTGGCCCGGGTCCATCAGCATGGGTGCATGGCCCACCCCGGGGAATTCGACCGTCCGTGCCCGCGGTCCGCGCTCGGCCATCGCGGTCAGCGTGGCCGGTTCCAGCAGGTCGGATTCCGCACCGCGCAGCGCCAGCGTCGGACAATGGACGTGGTCGTAGACCTCCCACAGGCTGACGTCGAGCAACAAGGGCGTCTGGCGGAAGACTTCGCCGATGCCGGGGTCGTAGATCATCGCAAAGCCGCCTTCTACCGGGCGCACGGCATAGCGCGTCAAATGGCGCCACTGGGCGTCGGATAGCGGCCCGAAAGGCGCGCTCACCTCACGGATGTAAGCCTCGGCCGCCTCCATGCTGGGAAAGCGCGGCGCGGTGCCGACGTACTGACCAATGCGGCGCAGCGATGCGGCGGTGATGACCGGACCGACGTCGTTGAGCACCAGGCGG
Source organism: Ramlibacter sp. (assembly GCA_023701085.1). GTDB lineage: Bacteria > Pseudomonadota > Gammaproteobacteria > Burkholderiales > Burkholderiaceae_C > Ramlibacter. The sequence continues at coordinate 2,581 of JAMPXR010000378.1, forward strand.
GTAACGGGTGTGTGGGGCTGGCTGGCGATGAGCATGCCGATGATCCCGCCCATGGAGGTGCCGACCCAATGCACCGTCGGCACGCCCAGGCGCGCAATCAGGGTGATCATGTCGGCCACGTAGAGCGGAAAGCCGTAGTCGGCCTTCACCCCCAGCCAGTCGCTGCGGCCGCGACCGACCACGTCGGGACAGATGACCCGGTAGTGCGAGGACAGCGCGCGGGCGAGATCGTCGAAATCGCGACCGTTGCGGGTGAGGCCGTGCACGCACACCACCACCCTGGGATTGTCCGGATCGCCCCATTCGGTATATGCCATCCGGTGCAGGCCGTGCGGCCCTATGCACTGGACGGAGCGCTCACGCAGACCGAACTCGCGCGGCAGCGCTGGCTCGGGTTGCAACAGGCGACGCAAGGCGGAAAGCAGACTCATGGCGGCTCACGGCGGCTGGTCGATGACGAGTGCGAGTCTAGCACCGCGCCATTCGGACCGTCCCGCGCGCATGAACGCCCGCCTCGCGGACGATCGCCTCCGTACCTTCGGCATAGCCCGCCGGATCAGCGGCCATGCCAGTAGCGCGGTGAGCGCTCGCGCACCGCTGCGAGTTCGACACCCGTGCCGTCGATCAGGATCTCGACCGCCCCCTGGCTGTCGGTGCGCCAGTTGCGCGCGCCGGCTTCCGCCCAGCGCGCCCACACCGCCGGATGGGGATGGCCGAAGGGGTTGCGGTAACCGACAGAGAACACCACCGACTCAGGCAGTACCGCATCGACGAAGGCCGGCGAGGACGAGCTGCGACTGCCGTGATGTGCTGCTACCACGACCGAACTCGCCAGGCGTTCCGGCGTGCGGGCGAGCAGTCCGGCTTCGCCGCGATGCTCGATATCACCGACCAGCAGCAGGGAGCCGCCCCCGGCCTCGATTCGTATCACGCAGGAATCGTCGTTGTTGCGCCGCGCCGGCGGCAGCCCCGCGACCGGATGCAGGACTTCGAAGCGCACGCCGTCCCAGTCCCATGTCGTCCCGGCGGCGCACACTTGGGCAGGCAGATGGCCCGCCACCGCCAGCATGCCCGGCTCGCCTGCCATGAC
>JAMPXR010000379.1 GCA_023701085.1 Ramlibacter sp.
ACGCCGCCACCATGCGCTGCGCCTTCATGTCGGCGCGGTACACGCGGCCCACCGGGATCGAGTTGCCCTTGAAGGTGACGGGCACGCCGATGATGCCGCCGGTGTCGAAATCCTTGATGCCGGCCAGCGCGGCCTTCAGGTTGGCGCCGGTGAGCGGCTTGCCCGCGTCGAGCGTTCGCTTGGCGGCTTCGATCAGGAACATGGCCGAGAGAAACCCCTGCAGATAGGCAGTACTCTGGTAGTCGGGCCGCATCTGGCGGATCTTGTCGAGCATGGGGGCGCGTGCCGAGGTGTCGTAGTAGTAGCGATAGGGCATGACGCCCATGAAGCCGTCGCCGTTCTCGCCCATCTTCATCACGGTGGAGCTGTCCATGGTCCAGAAGGTGCCCATCCACTTGGTGGTCATGCCCATCTGCTTGCCCTGGTTGAGGAACTCGGGGATGGGCGCCAGGACGTAGCCGTGGAAGATGGTGTAGTCCGGGGCGGCGCGGCGCAGCTTGATCACCTCGGCCGAGACGTCCACGCTGCCCGGCGGCGTCATGATCTTGATCGGCACGTTCAGGCCCAGTTTCTTCGCGAGCGCCTCGCTCTCGTCCACCGGGTCGCGGCCGAATTCCGAATCGGAGTACACGAAGGCGACTTTCGCGCCGGGCTTCTCCTTGGCGATGTGGCGCAGCAGGATGCCGAACATCTCGGTGTAGTCCGGACCCACCAGGAACTGGCTCGGGTATTTCCTGGCGTCGTTCAGCTCGGTCGCGAACGAAGCGCCGGTCATCAGCAGGCTGCCCATGCGGTCGAGCTCGGGATTGATCGTCTTGGAGAACGCCGTCGAGTCCCCGTAGTACAGGTTGACCTTGTTCTGGCTGGTGATCTTCTTGAACGCCGCCACCGAAACGTCCACCTTGTAGCCGGTGTCTTCCGGCACGTAGCGGACCTTGCGGCCCTTGATGCCGCCGGCGTCGTTCACGATCTTCACATAGTCGCCGATGCCGGCATTGATGCCCACGCCGGCGAAGGCGAACACGCCGGTGAGCGGGATCGAGCCGCCCAGCACGATGTCTTCCGCCGCCTGGGCGCGCGCCATGGGCGCTGCCAGCGCGGCGCCGGCGGCCAGCACGATGCTGCGGCGGCGTTGCGAAATGCGGGATGTCTTCATGCTCGTCTCCAGGGGTTGAGGTGTTCGAACGGCCGCGCCCCTTCAGCTGCGGAACGGCCACAAATGGAAGAAGCGGCGCGTGCGCCGCCACATTTCCGCGAGCCCATGCGGCTCGAAGACCAGAAAGAGGATGATCAGCGCGCCGAACAGCACCGTGCGCACGGGCGACAGGAACACCGTCAGCTCGATGCCGCCGGGCAGCAGGCCGACGCCCAGCTTGAGCAGCTCGGGCACCAGGGTCATGAACACGGCGCCCAGGATGCCGCCCAGCACGCTGCCCATGCCGCCCACGATGATGGCGGCCAGGAAGAAGATCGACATCAGCAGCGGAAAACTCTCGGGCGTGACCACCCTGAAGAAGTAGGCCCACATCCCGCCGGCCACCCCGGCATAGAACGAGGACAGGCCGAAGGACAGCAGTTTGTAGCGCAGCAAGGGAATGCCCAGCACCTCGGCCGAGATGTCGCGGTCGCGGATGGCGATGAACGCGCGGCCGACGCGGGTGCGCAGCAGGTTGGCCGTGCCCAGCAGCATGAGGATGGTGACAGGCACGATGACCCAGTAAAGACGGAACGAGGTGTCCAGCAGGATCCCGAACAGCGTCGCGGGCGGCACCGTGAGGCCTCCGGTGCGTCCGGTGAAGGCGCTGTTGGCGAAGACGAAATGGGCGATGAACGACGCGGCGATGGTGGCGATCGCCAGATACAGGCCCTTGACACGCAGCGAAGGAATGCCGACCACGAGGCCGCCGGCCATCGCGACCACCCCGCCGGCCAGGATGTTGAACAGGAAGGGCGTGCCCCACCGCAGTTGCAGGATGGCCACCGTGTAGGCGCCCAGGCCCATGAATGCCGCCTGACCCAGCGACACCAGGCCGGTGTAGCCGGTCAGGATGTTCAGGCCGGTGGCGCTGGCCACGTTGATGCTCACCAGGCAGGCCAGGTACAGCCAGTAATCGGACGCCATGAACGGGAAGAGCAGCAGCAGCGCCGCGCCAATGCCCAGCCACACCTTCTGCGTGCGCGAATCGAACAGCGCGGCGTCGGCGACATAGCTTTCCTTGAAGGTGCCTATGCGCATGTCACAGTCTCTCGATCTCGTGCGTGCCGAACAGGCCGTAGGGCCGGATCATCAGCACCACGACCAGCACGATGAAGGTGGCCAGCAGCTTGTATTCGCCGCCCAGGTAGGCGCCGGCCAGGGCTTCGACCCATCCGATCAGCAGGCCGCCCAGCAGCGCGCCCAGCACGCTGTCGAGCCCGCCGACGATCACCACCACCAGCACCGACAGCCCGAACACGCCCATGGTGGAGGAAATCCCGCCGATGGAGCCGACGATGATGCCGGAGACCGCCGCGATCATGCCCGCCACCACCCAGGACAGCGAGAACACGCGCGTCACGTTGATGCCCATCGAATAGGCGGCAGCCTGGTCCGACGCGGTGGCGCGCAGCGCCACGCCGCCGCGCCAGTAGCGCAGCACCAGCAGCACCGCCAGGATCAGGACGGCCGACAGCAGCGCGCCGTAGAAGACCTTGGGCGCCAGGAATGCGTCGCCGATCATCACCGGCTTGTTGGGCATGAATTCGGGCAGGCGCCGCTGGTCGGCGGTCCAGATCATCTCGACCAGCCCCATCAGGACGGATGCCAACCCGACCGTGACCATGAACGCGGAAATCGGCGGCTCGCCCAGCAGCGGGCGCATCATGGTGCGCTCGATGATCGCGCCCATCAGCCCCGTGCCCAGCACGGTGGCCGGAACCGCGGCCCACAAGGGCAGCGCCAGCGTGGCGCCGAAGGTGAAGAACAGGTAGGCGCCCATCATGAGCACCTCGCCGATGGCGATGTTCACCACCTTGGTGGCCTTGTAGACGATCACGAACGCCAGGGCGGCCAGCGCGTACAGCCCGCCGCTGGCGATGCCCGTCAAGCTGATCTCGAACAGGTAGGCCCAGTCCATCAGTCCCCCTGCGCAGTCGGCGCGCGGCGCAAGCGCTCGCGCAGGTCGCCCACATCGCCGGCGCCCAGGTAGGCGCGCACCACCTCCGGGTCGCGTTGCACCGCCTCGGGCACGCCCTGCGCGATGACGCGCCCGAAATTGAGCACCACGACGTGGTCGGACAGGTCCATCACCATGCCCATGTCGTGCTCGACCATGAGCACCGTGATGCCCCATTCGGCACGCACGTCGAGGATGAAGCGCGCCATGTCCTCGGTTTCCTCGCGGTTCATGCCGGCCACGGGTTCGTCCAGCATCAGCACCTGCGGCTGCATGGCCAGCGCGCGCGCCATTTCCACGCGCTTCTGCAGGCCGTACGGCAGGGCCGCCACCGGCGCGTCGCGGATATGGTCGATCTCCAGGAAGTCGATGATGCGTTCCTCGATGTCCGCGCGCAGCGCGGCTTCCTCGCGGCGCGCGCGTCCCACATACAGCAGCGCGTCCAGCACGTTGGTCTTCAGGTGCGCATGGCGCCCCAGCTTGATGTTGTCCAGC
>JAMPXR010000380.1 GCA_023701085.1 Ramlibacter sp.
CGCGCCTTCAAGAAGCTGACCGAGCTCAAGCCGAATATCCAGTGGTGGGAAGCCGGCGCGCAGCCGCCGCAGTTCCTGGTGGCGGGCGACGTCGTGATGAGCACCGTCTACAACGGCCGCATCGATGCCGCCAACCGCGAAGGCAAGAACCTGAAGATCACCTGGACCGGCGGCATTTATGACCTGGACTACTGGACGGTCACCAAAGGCACGCCCAACAAGGAGGCGGCGATGAAATTCATCGCGTTTGCCAGCACGCCCGAGGCCCAGGCCGAATACGCGAAAAACATCGCCTACGGCCCGACCAACACCAAGGCGCTGTCCAAGCTGGACGCCAAGACGCTGGCCAACCTGCCCACCGCGCCCGCCAACGCCAAGACCGCGCTGCAGTTCAACGTGAAGTTCTGGGCCGACCAGGGCGAGGAACTCGAGAAGCGCTTCGCCTCCTGGGCCACGCAGTAAGGCCATGACGGCGCTGGCAGCTTCGACGAGCACGGGCGTCGCCGACCCGGGCGCGCTGCGCCGCTCGCTCTCGCGCGGCGAGCGCCGGCGGCGGCTGCGGGCGATCGTGCTGACGGCGCCGCTGCTGGTGTTCCTGCTGCTCACCTTCCTGGTCCCGATCGCGGCGCTGCTCAAGCGCTCGGTCGAGAACCCGGAGGTGGCGAATGCACTCCCGCGTACCGTGGCGGCGCTTCAGAAATGGAACCGCGAGGGCGTGCCGCCGGCCGAAGCGTTCGGCGCCGTCGCGGCCGACCTGGGCGCGCTGCCGGACCCGGCCGACGCCGGCGCCCTGGCGCGGCGCCTCAATTCGGAAGTCGCCGGCGCGCGCTCGCTGGTGATGAACACCTATCGCGCGCTGCCGCTCGAGGGCGCCGCGGGCGCCGCCGCCGTCCAGGCGAAACTGATCGAGATCGACCAGCGCTGGACCGAGCCCAAGTACTGGCAGGCCATCGCGAAGAATGGCTCGCGCTGGACCGCCGACTACCTGCTCGCTTCGCTGGACCTGCGCCGCGACGCGCACGGCGAGATCGAGCGCATGCCGGAGGACCAGCGCGTGTTCGGCGCCATCCTGGCGCGCACGTTCGGCATCAGTGCGATCGTCACCTTGTGGTGCCTGATCCTGGGCTACCCGCTCGCCTACTGGCTCAGCACCCTGCCCGCCCGCCGCGCCAACGTGCTGATGATCCTGGTGCTGGTGCCGTTCTGGACATCGATCCTGGTGCGCGTGGCGGCCTGGATCGTGCTGCTGCAGTCGGCCGGGCTGGTCAATCGCGCGCTGATGGGGCTGGGGCTGGTCGAGGAGCCGCTCGCGCTGCTGTTCAACCGCACCGGCGTGGTCATCGCGATGGTCCACATCCTGCTGCCCTTCATGATCCTGCCGCTGTACAGCGTGATGAAGAGCGTGCCGCCGACCTATCTGCGCGCGGCGGTCTCCCTCGGCAGCTCGCCGCTGGCGGCCTTCCTGCGCGTGTACGTGCCGCAGACCTACCCCGGCATCGGCGCCGGCGGCCTGCTGGTGTTCATCCTGGCGATCGGCTACTACGTCACGCCCGCGTTGCTGGGCGGGGCCGACGACCAGATGCTGTCGTACTACGTGGCGCAGTACACCAACGTGAACGTGAACTGGGGGATGGCCGCGGCCCTGGGCGCGCTGCTGCTGGCGGCGACGCTGGTGCTCTACGGCGTGTACCGCCGCGTCGTCAAGTCCGAACTGAACCTGGGGTAAGAACGTGATCCGCGCCTTGCTGCCCAACTTCCCCGCCTACGCCACGCCGCTGGACAAGATCGGCTGGTGGGCCCTGCGCGCGGCCTGCGTGGGCGTGCTGGGCTTCCTGCTGGTGCCCATCGTCGTCATCGTGCCGCTGTCCTTCGCCGACTCCTCGTTCCTGGTGTACCCGATCCCGGGCTGGTCGCTGAAGTGGTACCAGAACCTGTTCACCTCCGACGACTGGATCCGCGCCGCGCGCAACAGTTTCATCGTCGCGCCGCTGGCCACCGTGATCGCCACCGCGCTGGGCACGCTGGCGGCGGTGGGGCTGGCGCGCACCGAATTTCCCTTCAAGGGCGCGCTGATGAGCCTGCTGATCGCGCCCATGGTGGTGCCCATCGTCGTGGTCGGCGTCGCCGCGTACCTGTTCTTCGCGCCGCTCGGCCTGGTCGACAGCTACGCCGGGCTGATCATCGTGCATGCCGCGCTGGGCGCGCCCTTCGTGCTGACCACGGTGCTGGCCACGCTGCAGGGCTTCAACCACAACCTGGTGCGCGCCTCGCTCAGCCTGGGCGCCGGACCGGTGGCCACGTTCTTTCGCGTCACGCTGCCGGTGATCGCGCCGGGCGTCATCTCGGGCGCGCTGTTCGCGTTCGCCACGTCGTTCGACGAGGTGGTGGTGACGCTGTTCCTGGCCGGCCCCGAGCAGGTGACCCTGCCGCGCCAGATGTTCACCGGCATCCGCGAGAACATCACCCCGACCATCGCCGCGGTGGCGACGCTGCTGATCCTGTTCACCACCAGCCTGCTGCTGGTGCTGGAGTGGCTGCGCGGGCGGCGCCAGAGATGAGCCCCAGCGCTCCCCGCAACCAGCCGCAAAGCGGCAATGCGATGCCGCGCTTCGCGGGGCTGGCGACGATGATGCGGCTGCCGGCCGCCGAATCGCCGCGCGGGCTGGACGCGGCCTTCATCGGCGTGCCGCTGGACATCGGCACCTCGAACCGGGCCGGCGCGCGCTTCGGGCCGCGGCAAATACGGGCCGAGTCCGCGCTGCTGCGCCCTTACAACATGGCCACCGGCGCGGCACCGTTCGACACCCTGCAGGTCGCGGACCTCGGCGACGTCGCGATCAACACCTACTCGCTGGAAAAGTCGCTCGCGATCATCAGCGCCTTCTACGACGAGGCGCTGGCCGCGGGCTGCCGGCCGCTGTCCATTGGCGGCGACCACACCATCGCATTGCCCATCCTGCGCGCGATGGCGAAGAAACACGGGCCGGTCGCACTGGTCCACGTCGATGCCCACGCCGACGTCAACGACGAGATGTTCGGTGAAGCCGTGGCGCATGGCACGCCGTTCCGGCGCGCGGTGGAAGAAGGCCTGCTCCAGTGCGACAAGGTGTGGCAGATCGGCCTGCGCGGCACCGGTTATGCCGCCGACGACTTCAACTGGCCGCGCCGGCAAGGCTTCACGATCGTGCCGGCGCACGCGCTGTGGTACCACTCGCTCGCGCCGCTCATGGACCAGGTGCGCGAGCGCATCGGGCCCGAGCGGCCGGTCTACATCAGCTTCGACATCGACGGCATCGACCCCGCGTTCGCCGGCGGCACGGGCACGCCGGAGATCGGGGGTCTCACGGTGCCGCAGGCGCTGGAGATCGTGCGCGGCTGCCGCGGCCTCAACGTGGTCGGCGCCGACCTGGTGGAAGTCGCCCCGCCCTACGATCCTTCGGGGAACACCGCACTGCTGGGCGCCAACCTGCTCTATGAAATGCTGTGCGTGCTGCCGGGTGTACGCTACCGCTGAAAGTACCGGAGAGAACCCAAATGGACATGAAGACCTCCCCCCTCGCGCGGCTCAACGATCTCAGCCTGCTCAAGACCGATGCCCTGATCAACGGCGAATGGCTCAAGGGCCCGGCCCGC
>JAMPXR010000381.1 GCA_023701085.1 Ramlibacter sp.
GCGAACTGGCGGTAAGCCTGCATGTCGGCCATGCGCGTCTTGACGAGGTAGTCGAAGCCGCCTGCCACCATGTGGCATTCCATGATCTCGTCGTGCACCTGCACCGCGGCCTTGAACGCTTCGAACACGTTCGGCGTGGTCCGGTCCAGCAGCACCTCGACGAACACCATCATGCCGGCCGCCAGCTTGAGCGGGTTCAGCCGCGCCTCGTAGCCCAGGATGTAGCCGTCGCGGGTCAGGCGCTGCACCCGTGCCAGCACCGCGGTCGGCGACAGGGCGACGGCCTCGGCCAGCTTGAGGTTGGAGATGCGACCGTCCTGCTGTAGAACATTCAGGATCTTTAGGTCGATGCGATCTATTTCTGATATTGAATCACTCATCAATAGGTAATTGTTCTGTGAAAAGCCAAAATTTAGCGTGAAATTCGCCAGAAAGCGAGCGACCATCCAGGCAGTTCAACGCCCATGCCGTCATGACCCTCATCCAACGCCTGCCCACGCCTTACCGTCCGGAAGCCGATATCGTCCGCCGGCTCCTGCGCTTCCTGAACGCGCGCGACGACGCCCTGGGGCCGGCGCCCGCCGACGCGGCGCCGCTTGCGCCGCGCGAAGGCGAACAGCCGCTCGACTGGACCGCCGTGAAACAGACGGCGCAGCCCTGGATCCAGGCCGTGCGCCGGCACCCGCCGCCGTTCTGGGCGATGGAAAGCCTGCTCAAGGAATATCCGATCTCCAGCACCGAGGGCCTGGCCCTGATGCGGCTGGCCGAGGCGCTGCTGCGCGTGCCCGATGCGCAGACCGCGATCGCGCTCACCGCCGACCAGCTCGGACGGGCCGACTTCGAGGCGGCGGGCGACAGTGCGCTGGCGCGCCTGTCGCAGACCGCCATCGCGATGTCCAAGCGCTTCCTGCCGGACGGCAGCCACGAGCCCGGCCTGCTGGGCAAACTCGGGGCGCGCAGCGTGGTGGCCGCGACCCTGCGCGCCGTGCAGCTGCTGGGGCGCCAGTTCGTGCTCGGGCAGGACGTCGCCGAGGCGATGCACGAATCGGATGCCGCCCGGCGCAAGGACCCGGCGCTGCGCTTTTCCTACGACATGCTCGGCGAAGGCGCGCGCACCGAGGGCGACGCGCTGCGCTACCTGGCCAATTACCGCGCCGGCATCGAATCGATCGGCGCCCGCGCGCGCGCCGATGCGCCGGTGGAGCGCAACGACGGCATCTCGATCAAGCTCAGCGCCTTGCATCCGCGCTTCGAGGCGTTGCAGCGCGAGCGCGTGCTCGCGGAACTGGTGCCGCGCGTGTGGACCTTGTGCGAGGACGCCGCGCGCGCCCACGTCGGCCTGACCATCGACGCCGAGGAAGTGGACCGGCTCGAGCTCACGCTGGAGGTGTTCGAGGCGCTGGCGGCGCGCGTGGCGCAGCAGATGCCGCAGTGGCGCGGCCTCGGCCTGGCGCTGCAGTCGTACCAGACGCGCGCGCTGGAACTGGTGGAGCAGGTCGTGGCGCTGGCGCGCAGGCACCGCCTGCGCCTGATGTGCCGGCTCGTCAAGGGGGCGTACTGGGATGCGGAGATCAAGCGCGCGCAGGAACTGGGCCTGCCGCACTACCCGGTGTTCACGCACAAGAACCACACCGACATTTCCTACCTGGCTTGCGCGCGCGCGCTGCTGCAGGCGCAGGGCCTCATCTACCCGCAGTTCGCCTCGCACAACGCGGGCACCATCGCCGCGATCCTGCAGATGGCGCGCGGCGTGACGTCCGATTTCGAGCTGCAGCGGCTGCATGGCATGGGAGGGGGGATCTATCGCGAGATCTCGCGACAGCTGCCCAGCCCTGCGGGCGCGCCGGCGCTTCGCCCCATCGAATCCCCTGGGGGGGATGGCTTTTCCGTCCCCGATTCGCAGCCGGTGCCGGTGCGGGTGTACGCGCCGGTCGGCCAGCACCGCGACCTGCTCGCGTACCTGGTGCGGCGGCTGCTGGAAAACGGCGCGAACAACTCCTTCGTGCACCAGCTCGCCGACGAAGCCGTGGGCATGGACCAGCTGCTGGCTTCGCCGCTGCGGCTGCAGGCGGCGCCTTCGCTGCCGTTGCCGCCGGACCTCTACGGGCCGCAGCGCAGGAACAGCGCGGGCCTGGACCTCACTGTGCAGAGCATGCGCGCTCCCCTGCTCGAAGCGCATGCCGCCGTGCAGGTGCCCGCCGTGCCGCTGTTCGACCCGGACCAGGCCGGCGCCGCGGTCGCCCGCGCCGCCGCAGCCTACCCCGGCTGGCGCGCCACGCCGGTCGGCGCGCGCGCCGCCCTGCTGCGCCGCGCCGCCGATGCGATGGAAACGCAGATGCCGCGGCTGTGCGCGCTGCTGGTGAAGGAGGCCTGCAAGACCTGGGGCGACTGCGTGGCGGAGGTGCGCGAAGCCGTGGACTTCCTGCGCTATTACGCGCTCGAGGCCGAGCGGATCATGCAACCGGTCCTGCTGCCCGGGCCGACCGGCGAGCACAACGCGCTGCGGCTGGCGCCGCGCGGCCCCTGGGTCTGCATCAGCCCCTGGAATTTCCCGCTGGCGATCTTCACCGGCCAGGTGGCCGCGGCGCTGGCCACCGGCAACACCGTGCTGGCCAAGCCGGCCGAGCAGACACCCGCCGTCGCGCTGGAAGCGGTCGCGCTGCTGCACGAGGCGGGCGTACCGCCCGATGCGCTGCAGCTGCTGCACGGCCCGGGTGAAACCGTGGGCGCCGCGCTGGTCGGCGCGCCGGGCGTCGCGGGCGTGGTCTTCACCGGTTCCACCGAAGTGGCCCGGACGATTCAGCGCGCGCTCGCCGCCAAGGACGGGCCCATCGTGCCGCTCATCGCCGAGACCGGCGGCATCAACGCCATGGTGGTGGACTCCACCGCGCTGCCGGAACAGGTGGCCGACGCCGTCATGCAAAGCGCCTTCCGCTCCGCCGGCCAGCGCTGCTCGGCGCTGCGGCTGTTGTGCGTGCACGAAGGCATCGCCGATCATGTCATCGAGATGGTCCGGGGCGCGGCGCGCGAACTGGTCACCGGCGATGCGGCGCTGCCGCGCACCGACGTCGGCCCGGTGATCGACGGCGCGGCCTTCGAAGGACTGCAGCGCCAGCTGCGCCGCCTGCACGGCGAGGCGCGCGCGCTGCTGCCGCCGGGCGGATTCGCCCCGCAGAGCCGGCTGGTGCCGCCGCAGGCGTTCGAGGTGGCCGCCATCTCCGACGTGCGGCAGGAAATCTTCGGGCCGGTGCTGCACATCGTGCGCTGGTCGGGCGACCCGCTGGCGGTGATCGACCAGGTGAACGCGCTGGGCTACGGCCTGACGCTGGGCATCCAGACCCGCATCGATAGCCGGGCGCTGGCGATGGCGCAGCGCGCGCGCGTCGGCAACGTCTACGTCAACCGCAACATGATCGGCGCGGTGGTCGGCGTGCAGCCCTTCGGCGGCGAGGGGCTGTCGGGCACCGGCCCCAAGGCCGGGGGGCCGCATTACCTGTACCGCTTCTGCGCCGAGCAGACGCTCACGATCAACACGACGGCGGCCGGCGGCAACGTACAGCTGCTGGCGCACGCGCCGGCGTGAGCCCGGCGTCGGACACGATCCGCCGGCGTGAGCCCGGCGCAGGA
>JAMPXR010000382.1 GCA_023701085.1 Ramlibacter sp.
ACGGTTTTCTGGCGGCCCTGAAGTCGCCGGGATCCATCCTGCTGCACCTCGTGCTGCTGCTGTGCTTCGCGGTGCACGCGCGCAGCTGGTTTGAAATCATGCCCAAGACCATGCCCATGATGCACCTGGGCGGCGAGCGCGTGCAGCCGCAGACGATCACGCGCACCGGCTGGATCGTGACCGTCGTGGTCACGGTCGCGATGTTCGCACTGACGTGGTGGTGGAAAAAATGAACCTGAAGCGATCGAACGCACCCATCTTCTGGCTCCTCTTCGGCGGCGGCGGCATGCTGGCCGCGCTGTTCGGGACCATCCTGGTGTTCATCACCGGCCTGGCCGCGCCCGTGGGTTGGCCATTCGGGCCGGACCTGCTGAGCCATCCGCGCGCGCTCGCCTTCGCGCAGAACTGGCTCGGCAAGATCTTCCTGTTCGCGTGCATCTCGCTGTTCGCGTGGCATGCGGTGCACCGCCTCAAGGTGACGCTGCACGACGTGGGCATCCACCCCGGCCCGTTCGTCAAGCTGCTGCTCTATGGCGGCGCGCTCGCCATCACCGTCATCACCGGGGCGAGCCTGCTGTCCGTCGGCTTCTGACCGCGGCCGTGGCGCCTCAAGGCCGCGGTCCCGCCGCGGCCTTTTTTTGCACGGCAAAATCGTGACCGGACTTGACTTGGCTTAAGTCGCGCCGGCTCCTTCTGCTTACGATGGAACCGTCCCTTGCAAATTCACCGGGAGATTTCCATGCCCGCCGCTGCCGAAGCCGCCCCTTTCCAAGCGCTCGATGAATGCCACCGCCAGATCATGGCGCACCTGGAAGCGCTGACGGCGCTGGCGCGCCATATCGAGGCCAAGGGCGTCGACGAAGCCGCCCAGCAGCAGGCCGGCGCCATCGAAGCTTTCTATTCCAGCACCGGCCAGGAGCATCACGCTCAGGAAGAAAGAACCGTGTTTCCCGCGCTGCTCGCCAGCGGCGACGCGGCGCTGGTCTCGACCGTGCGCACCCTGCAGCAGGATCACGGCTGGATCGAGGAAAACTGGATCGAGCTGGCGCCCCAGCTGAGCGCCATCGCCTCCGGCAACAACTGGCCGGACCCGGCGGAGTTCCTGCACGGGGTGCAGGTGTTCGTGGAACTGTGCACGAACCACATCGCCCTGGAGGAATCCGTGGTCTATCCCGAGTCCCGCGCCCGCTGGGCCCTCGCGGTGGAAGCCAGGAAACTCAGGGAGAAGGCCCCACCCGTGTGATCGCGCCGTCGGCACGGCGACCGACCAAAACAGAAACCGCCCTTTCGGGCGGTTTCTGTTTTTGGGGCGCCGAGGTGGAGCTTCAGGCGAACGCTTCCGCGCGCTTGACCAGCTCTTCGAGGCCGGGCTCGCCCGCGTTGCGCGGCTTGCCGGGATGGATCACGGCCACCTGGCAGTTCTCGGCGGCTTCCACCAGCTGCGCATAGCTGCCGGCGTTGACGTCCGCGATATAGGCCTGCTGGTTGTCGTTGTACTTGAACATCTTGCCGTTGAGCTGCACGCACTCGTTGCAGGTGGAGCAGCGCTCGGTCTCGATGTAGGCTTCGTCCGGGTTGCGCCGCGGCTCCTCCACCGCTTCGGCCACCGGCGCGGCGGCGGCGGGGGCAGCGGCCGCCGGGACGTTGACCGGCGCCGAGGGCGCGAGCTTGGGCGCACTGGCGGCGGCGGCCTCGACCTCCTGGCGCATGCGCTCCTCCCAGACCTTCTGCTCGCGCGCCAGCAGATTCTGCGCATGCGAGTTGTGCACGCCGCCCAGCTCCTGCAGGCTGTGCCACATGTCGCGGCAGCGGCTGGCCTGGCGCAGCAGGCTGCGCGCCACGATCACCTTCTGCAGGCGGTTCTGGCCGTCCACCATCAGCACGCTGGGCACCTTGTCGGGCAGGCTCTTTCGGTCCCTGGCAAGCGACTCGTCCACCGGGACCATGCTGCCGTTCCACTTCTCGCGCGGCACGCGCGCGAACTGGCTGGCGTAGCGCGCGTCGGCCGCCAGGAAGTCGACCACGGTGAACGCCAGATCCTGCGAGACCGTCTGGTGTTCCTCGTCCTCGTAGGCGAAGCCCTTCACCGGCCAGTCGAGCTCCACCTGGGAGTTGGACTGCAGGCAGAAGCGCGCGGCCCAGTTGGCGCCGGCCGACGGATCGTAGGTGAACGCCGGGAAGGCGCGCGACTCCATCGCGGCCGCGGCCATCAGGTACGGCGCCACGCCGGCGGCGCTGGCGTTCGCACCCGAATACACGCTGAAGAAGGCCGGGCCGCGGTAAGCCACGCCCTTGAGCAGGCGATCGCGGAACTGATACAGGTTCGACGCGCTGGACTGCAGCACGTACACCTCGTTCAGCCCCATCGCCAGGCTGGCGAGCTGCCGGCTGCGCATGCCGGGCGCCTGCACGCCGCCATGGGCCGTCGTAGCGCCGGCGAGATCATCGACCTGGAGCAGCACCTTGATCGGCAGCCCGGAGGACAGGATTTCCATCAGCCTGGCGTTCTCGTGCGCGTCCAGCGCGGCATCGTCGATGCAGACCAGGTAATCGGGGAAGCCGGCGAGTTCGCTGGGGTCCAGCCCGCCTTCGCCGTAGGTGTCGAACACGGCATCGTGGCGCTCCGGGTTGTACTCGCCGTCGATCTCCAGGTCGGCCATCACGAGCGCCCGCGCCAGCTCCACCTGGCGCGGCAGGCGTTCGCGATACGCCTTCAGCGCGGCCCCGCAGCTGTCGAACAGGAAGCTGTAGGGGTTTCCTTCGCTCTCCGGCATGACAAAAAAGCGCTGCGACTTGAGCACGCGCAGCAGCTCGGAGATGCGGCGCCTGCGCTCGGCGGGCATGGTTTCCCGCGGCTGCGATTTCACCAGCAGCCTGGACATCGCATCGAAGTCGAAGCCGCCCGCGAAGGCACTGCCCATGGAGGCCTGCAGCCGTTCGGCGGCCAGCCCCTTGGCGGATTGCTCGAAGTCCGAGCGCAGGATGCCCGACAGCTTGAGAATCAGCCGCTGCAGGTTCTCGGTGAACTGCGCGGCCTTGCGCGCCTGGCTGGCCTCCCACACATGGCGCAGCAGGCGACGCGGCAGGGCCGCATCGCAGTCGGCCAGCTCGCCCTCGCTCTTGAGCGCGGCGCGCAAGCGCTTGCGGCTGTCCTCGAAGGAGGCATCCGCGCCTGAGGCCACGCGGGTCGCCGCGCGGTCCCAGAGTTCAGAAAGCTCGCCGGACGCGCCGCCGGCCACCAGGGCGCGGATCTCCTGCTCCAGCCGCAGGCCGTGCTTGCGGACGCGCTCGCCGTCGGCGCCCGCCGCGGCCTTCTCGAACGCCTTGTCCATCAGGTCCGACAGCGACGCCACCGCCGCACCCTCGGCGCTCTTGCGCTCGAGGACGAGCGGGAAGTCGTAACGCAGGGGCGTGAGATCGCGATAGCGCGCGAACAGGGCCGGGCGCAGCTCGAGCCCTTCGACGGCGTCCAGGAAGTCGCCCGGCCGCCGGCCGGTCAGGAAAAATGAAACATGGGCTTGGGTATCGGCTTGCATCGGGTTCAACCTGTCTTGCTGTGGCGCGGCGCTGCTTCAGGCCGCCTTGCGGCTTTCTTCCTGCGGCCAGACCGTGTACTTGTCCAGC